>JAQXCN010000013.1 GCA_029251865.1 Crocinitomicaceae bacterium
ACAAAAAAAAACAAATCAAGATATAAGTGCTCTTTTCATAGAAATTGGATGCGCAATGGAGGAGGAAAAATTATCCATTAAAAACGTTTACAAAAAAGAGTCAGGGCTTTCAAGTGATAGGTTCGAAAGAGAATTTTATAGAACTATTCATCAGCTAAACTTATTTTCTAGTCACCTCAAATCACAACCCTACAGTGAGAAACAAGAAATTGTTGCACTAACTAAAGATAAAATTCTCAAAAAAAAGAAAATTGGAATTGGTCCAGTATTGATAATTGGTGCGGGTAATTTCCCTTTAGCATATTCAACTATCGGAGGCGATAGTATTGCTGCGCTTGCCGCGAAAAACCCGATTGTTGTGAAGGCGCATCCGCATCATACTGGGACGAGTTTAACTATTGCCAAAATCGTTATAAAGATACTTCGAAAACTTAATTTCCCAGAGGGTACTTTTACGCATTTGATAGACGATACGTATGACCTTGGATGTTTTCTAGCAAAACACAAAACGATAAAAGCCATTGGCTTCACAGGGAGTTTAAAGGGCGGACAGGCTTTTATGAAGTATGGATTTGAAAGACCTAATCCGATTCCTGTTTTCGCTGAAATGGGGAGCTCAAACCCCGTAGTTTTACTTAAGTCAGTTTTAAAACAAACAAATACTTCTTTCCCTAAAGAAATTGCCCAATCTATTTGTAGCGATTCGGGGCAATTCTGTACGAAACCTGGACTACTTTTTGTTCCTAAAACTGAAGGATCTAAAAGTTTCATAGAAGACATTAAAAATGAAATATTTGAATTTGAAAATCATCCAATGCTTCATCCAGAAGTCAAAATAAATTTCGATAATAAGATTGACCTTTTAAAAAAATCTTTCCGAAGCGAGCAGTTAATCAAAGAAAAAGAACACAAAGATATACCTAAACATTACCCACGGAAATCAATACTTGTAGCAGATATAAACGCTCTGAAAGAGAGACCTTTTGTACAGGATGAAGTTTTTGGACCACACCTTTCAATCATTCTGTATGAGGATGAACATGATTTGCCAGCGCACATTAAAAATCTAAGGGGACAATTAACGCTCTCTGTTTTTGGTGATTTTCAGAAGGAGCGCACTCCTATGGAATCGATTGTAGAAACAGGGTCAATAATCGCAGGAAGAGTAATTATTAATGGACTACCCACAGGAGTAGAAGTGTCTATTGCCATGCAACACGGAGGTCCATTTCCTGCAAGTTCCGACAGCAGATATACTGCAGTAGGTCCAGTGAGTATTGATCGATTTCAAAGAAGCGTAACTTTTCAAAATAATCGCATTTGATAAAAACATTACTTTTACATAAAAACAGATCTCATGGAGGAAAATGAAAACGAAAATGATTACAAAAACATCTATTTAGGTGCCATCATTTTACTAATTATCGGCCTTGGGACAATGACGTTTTTTTGGTCTTCAATGCGAAATACCGCAAAAGAATGTGCACATGTAAACTTAAAATACCAAGACACCCTTCAGGGCATGAATAATATGTTAAAAGGCTATATCGGTGATATGAGTACTGATTTGAAATCAGACTTTAAACAGATGCTGGGTACATACGATAAACTCCTCGAAAAAGATGCGTCAAAAGCAGATAGCCTAAATGCTCAAAAACTCAAAATTCAGGAACAAATCGAAAAAATAGAGAAACTACAGCGTAGTAAAAATTTTTCGGCAGCGCAGGTAATGAAACTTAAAGAAGAGAATGAAAGTCTTCGTGGTATTATGAGAAGCTACGTGGTTCAAATTGATTCATTAAATACACTGAACCTTCAATTAGAGCTGAATCTTACTGAAACAACGAATAATTTGACGAAAACGACAGAGGAAAGAGATTTATTTAAGAAAGAAGTAGCTGAAAAAACAGAACAGGTTAAAATCGGCTCAAAACTTAGTGCTTACAACTTTAGTTCTGGGGCTTTAAAATCGGCATTGAAATCAAAGGCTACGACTCGCGCAAGACAAGCGGCCCAGTTTCAATCAACCTTTACGATTTCAGAAAACCCCATCGCCTCAACAGGAAGTAAAACGATTTACATGCAAATTAAAGGGCCAAAAGGAGTGGTATACCAGCGCATGTCCAGTTTTATTTTTGAAACAGAAAACGGACCTGTTCCTTTTACAGAAAAGAAAGAAATTGATTATCAAAACAAATCAATAGACATGTCCATTTATTATGACATCCGAGAAGAAATTTTACCAAAAGGAAATTATAAAGTATCTATTTACTGCGAAGAGAATCTAATTGGTTCAGATAGCTTTACATTAAAATAACTATGCAAGAAGGACACGTAATTACAACACTTGAAAAGGGTTTAGCAACAATCGAATTTGGACATCCTGCAAGTAACGCCTTACCAGGTAATATTTTATCAAAACTAGCAAAAACAATTACTGAATTCAGTTCAAATGATGCATGTAAATTAATCCTACTTAAATCTGCAGGTAAACGCGCGTTTTGTGCAGGCGCTAGTTTTGATGAATTAATTGCAATTCAAAATATTGAGGACGGAAATGAATTTTTCTCAGGTTTTGCCAAAGTCATTAATGCTTGTCGAACTTGTTCTAAACTTATTATTGGACGTATTCATGGAAAAGCAGTTGGAGGGGGGGTAGGTATTGCATCAGCCGTTGATTATGCTTTTGCCACAGAGGCCGCCTCAGTTAAATTGTCGGAACTTGCTGTTGGTATTGGACCATTTGTTGTTGGGCCTGCTGTTGAGCGTAAAATTGGACTCTCCGCAATGAGTGATCTCGCTATTAATGCAACAGCCTGGCGCAGTGCCCAGTGGGCCACTTCTAAAGGTTTATATAACCATGTATTCGAAAGTATAGAACTTATGGATAAGGGTATAGCTGAACTTGTTGAAAAACTAATCAATTCAAATCCAGAGGCCATGAAAGCATTAAAGAAGGTTTTTTGGAAAGGGACAGAACATTGGGATACGCTCTTATCTGAACGTGCTAAAATAAGCGGAACCCTTGTTCTTAGTGACTTTACAAGAAATGCGATTCAAGCATTCAAGAAATCATAAAATCATTTTATTTTTTTTTTCATTTGGTTTGTTCATTTAGGTATTAATTGTATCTTTGCACCCCTAATTTACGCTACTTAGTAGCAAATTAAATAGATAAACGTGGATACATTAAGTTATAAAACGATTTCTGGTAATACTGCAACGGCTGATAAAAAGTGGTTTATTGTGGATGCTGAGAATCAAACAGTAGGTAGACTAGCGAGTAAAGTTGCCAAAATCATACGCGGAAAATATAAAACATGCTACACGCCACACGCAGATTGTGGTGACAATGTTATTGTTATTAACGCTGAAAAAATTTCTTTTTCTGGAGCAAAACTAAAAGATAAGGAATATGTTCGCTACTCAGGTTACCCTGGAGGACAAAGATTTACTGCTGCTGAAGACCTTTTAAGAAAACACCCTGAAAGACTTATTGAGAAAGCAATTAAAGGTATGTTACCAAAAAACACACTTGGTAGACAATTATTTAGAAATTTAAAAGTTTATACTGGATCAGAGCATAGCCATGAAGCGCAAAAGCCGACAGTTTTAAATTTAGATACGGTTAAATAAGTATTATGGAAGTTATCAACGCATTAGGAAGAAGAAAAACTGCAGTAGCAAGAGTTTACCTCACGAAAGGTAAAGGAGTTATTACTGTAAATAACAAAGCGGCAAATGAAGTATTCCCAACAGATGTTTTACAATCTAAGTTGGTTCAGCCATTTGCACTTACTGACACAGTTGGAAAGTATAACGTAAATGTAAATGTGAACGGTGGAGGAATAAACGGTCAAGTTGAAGCCATACGTTTAGGTATATCAAGAGCGCTCGTTGAGATTCTTGAAGAAAATAAAGTTGCATTGAAAGAAGAAGGTTTAATGACGAGAGATCCAAGAATGGTCGAACGTAAAAAACCAGGTCAACCCAAAGCAAGAAAGAAATTCCAGTTCTCAAAGCGTTAAACGCTTATTGGAATGGTTTAGTATCCAAGCTCTTTTGGAATGGCTTATGCCCCCAAAGCAGCTGACGAAATTTAGGAACGTAAACAATTATATATGTCAAAATTATCTTTTAAAGAGTTATTAGATGCAGGTGTACACTTTGGTCACCTCAAAAGAAAATGGAACCCAGCCATGTCTCCTTACATTTTCGAGGAGAAAAAAGGAATCCATATCATCGATTTGAACAAAACCCTAGTTCATTTAGAGCATGCGAATGCTGCAATGAAGCAAATCGCTAAATCAGGTAAAAAAATTCTTTTTGTTGCTACTAAAAAACAAGCGAAAGACATCGTTGCAGAACGCATTAAGAATGTGAATATGCCGTTTGTAACAGAACGTTGGTCTGGAGGTATGCTCACGAATTTTCAAACTACAAGAAAGTCTATCCGTAAGATGACGTCGATTGATAAAATGAAATCTGACGGTACATGGGATACTTTAAATAAAAGAGAGAAACTCTTCAAAACACGTCAAAGAGAAAAACTTGAAAAAACTTTCGGTTCGATTGCAGATATGACGCGTCAGCCGGCAGCGATATTTATTGTTGACATCTTGAAAGAGCACATTGCTTTAGCGGAGGCACGAAGACTTAATATTCCAACATTTGCATTGGTTGATACGAATTCCAATCCAAAACTCGTTGACTTTCCGATTCCCGCAAATGACGATGCAAGTAAATCGATTACTATTATTATCGATGAGATCTGTAAGTCTATCCAAGAAGGATTAGAAGAAAGAAAAAACCTTAAAGCCAATCCAGAAGCTGCAGAGACTAAAACCACTGAAGCCAAAGTTGATTCTGTAGCACCAGTTAAAGAAGAGACTGTTGAAACAAAAACAACTACTGAAGAAACTGTTGTTGAGAAAAAAGAAGCGCCAAAAGCAAAAGCCGTAAAAGCAAAAGCGCCGGCTAAAGATCCGAAAACTGAAAAGCCAGCGGCGAAAAAGCCAGCAGTGAAAAAAGCTGCAGCGAAAAAGCCAGCAGCGAAAAAAGCAACAACCACGAAAGCGGTAAAAGAAGAAAAATAATCAATCAAAATAAAAAGAAATGGCAATAAAAGCTTCAGAAGTTAATAAACTTCGACAACAAACAGGAGCCGGAATGATGGATTGTAAAAATGCCCTTGTTGAAACCAACGGTGATTTTGAAGCGGCGGTTGATGTACTTCGTAAAAAAGGACAAAAAGTTGCTGCTAAAAGAGGAGACAACGATGCACGAGAGGGTATTATCATCGCGCAATCAAGTACAGACTCAAAAGCTGGTGTTATTGTAACATTAAATTGTGAGACAGATTTCGTAGCAAAGAATGATGGATATGTACAATTAGTTCAGTCGCTTGTTGACTTAGCATTGGAAAAGCAACCTAAATCTTTAGACGAACTCAAGACATTAGCATACAATGAAAAGTTGTCTGTTACAGAAAAAATAACGGAACAAATTGGTGTTCTTGGAGAAAAACTTGATCTATCAGCTTATACCTTAGTTGAATCAAATCAAGTTGTTGCATACAACCACCCAGGAAATCAACTCGCAACTCTTGTAGCTTTAAATAGCGCATCTGATACTGCTGAAGATGCGGGTAAGCAGGTTGCAATGCAAGTTGCTGCTATGAATCCAATGGCGGTAAGTAAAGATGGTATAGATTCGAAAACTATTGAAAGAGAAATCGAGGTAGGAAAAGATCAAGCAATCCAAGAGGGAAAACCTGCAGAAATGGCGGAAAAAATCGCAATGGGCAGACTCAATAAGTTCTTCAAAGAAAACACGCTACTTAGTCAGCAATTCGTTAGAGACAACAAGTTAACCGTTGAGCAATTTTTAAATAATACTGAAAAAGGTTTGACAGTCTCAGAGTTCAAAAGATTTTCATTGAGTTAAGCGACTTTAAATTCATTTATATAAAAGCTATCCTCGGATAGCTTTTTTTTTGATAATTACTTTCTGACCTCTCCGATTTATATATATTTGTTCAACTTAATTATCTATGAAATACAAAAGAATATTATTAAAGCTAAGCGGCGAATCCTTAATGGGTGAGAAACAATTTGGAATCGATAACGAGCGGATTCATGCTTATGCCAAGCAAATTAAAGAAATAAGAAATAACGGGCATGAAATAGCGATTGTTATCGGAGGTGGAAACATTTTTAGAGGTGTTCAGGCTGAGAAAGGTGGCATGGACAGAACACACGGTGATTACATGGGAATGCTTGCCACTATGATTAACGCCATGGCTTTACAAGCTGCACTTGAATCAAATGGTGTGCATACAAGACTGCAATCTTCAATTGAGATGAAGGCAATTGCCGAGCCTTTTATTAGAAGAAAAGCCGTGAGACATTTGGAAAAAGGTCGTGTTGTGATCTTTGGAGCAGGTACAGGAAGTCCATTTTTTACAACAGATTCAGCAGCTTCATTAAGAGCGATCGAAATTAATGCCGATGTCATTTTAAAAGGCACTCGTGTTGATGGGATTTATTCAGCAGATCCAGAAAAAGATAAAACAGCCACAAAATTTGATGATATAACATTTGATGATGTCTATAAAAAAGGACTCAATGTCATGGACTTAACAGCGTTTACCCTTTGCAAAGAGAACAATCTTCCAATTATTGTTTTTGACATGGACACACCTGGAAACTTAGAAAAAGTGCTTTCAGGTGAAGCAATTGGAACCGTGGTACATAATTAAAATATCAATAATGACTGAAGAATTAACAATGGTTTATGAGGAGCTTAATGCTTCGAATCAAAAAAGTATTGAACACTTCGATAGTGAACTGGCTAAAATTCGTGCTGGGAAGGCATCTCCCTCAATGCTTTCAGGTGTTATGGTGGAATACTACGAGGCAATGACTCCTTTGCAGCAAGTAGCTAATGTAAGTGTTATGGATGCGCGCACGCTTATCGTACAGCCTTGGGAAAAAAATACACTCAATGATCTTGCCAAGGGTATTATCGATGCTAATCTGGGGTTGAACCCACAGAATAATGGAGAACAGCTCATAATCACAGTACCACCTTTAACAGAAGAAAGACGCAGAGACCTTGTGAAAAAAGCAAAGGCAGAATCTGAAAACGCGAAAATTGGTATCCGGAACAATCGTAAAGATGCATTAGACATGGTTAAAGAGCTCAAGAATGAAGGCTTATCTGAGGACCACTTTAAAAATGCCGAAATTGAAATTCAAAATATCACGAACGCTTCATCAAAAGACGTGGATGGTTTATTTGAAATCAAAGAAAAGGACATAATGACTGTTTAAGTCAGTATATCCTCTCCTAATATCCTATAAGGTACCTCTGCTTGCTTGTTCTCTTTCGATAGATTCAAAAAGCGCTTTAAAGTTCCCAGCCCCAAATCCTCTGGCACCCATTCTTTGAATAATCTCAAAGAACAAGGTTGGTCTATCTTCTACAGGTTTTGTAAAGATTTGCAGTAAATATCCTTCTTCGTCTGCGTCGATCATAATACCTAATCCTTTCAAAGTCTCTATATCTTCTCTCAATTCATGATTGTGTTCTTCAAGACGCAAAGGAACTGCACTGTAATACTCGTCTGGTGGGGTACTTAAAAACTCCACTCCCCTTTTTCGCATTTCACTTACTGTTAGGATGATATCATTAGTAGCAACAGCAACATGCTGAACACCAGGTCCTTCGTAAAAATCTAGGTATTCTTCAATTTGTGATTTCTTCTTTCCCTCAGCAGGCTCATTAATGGGGAATTTAATACGACCATTACCGTTTGACATTACTTTACTCATCAATGCAGAATAATCGGTATGTATTTGTTTATCGTCAAAAGATAAAAAGTTCTCAAAGCCCATTACATCTTCATACCATTTTACCCAAATATCCATTTCTCCCCAACCTACGTTGCCTACCATGTGGTCGATATATTTCAAACCAACTGAATCTGGATTATATTCAGACTCCCAAGCTCTAAAACCAGGTAAAAAATGACCTGAATAATTTTTGCGTTCCACAAACATGTGCACCGTCTCACCGTAGGTGTAAATCCCTGCCCGTACTACTTCACCGTGTTCATCTTGCTCTACAGTTGGTTCCATGTAAGATTTCGCACCTCTCTTGGTTGTTTCTTCGTATGACTTTCTTGCATCTTCGACCCATAGCGCTACTACCTTTACACCGTCTCCATGCTTTACAATATGTTGATTGATAGGCGACTTTGAGTTTAACGGTGTGGTTAAGACAAGTTTAATTTTATCTTGTTTTAGTACATAAGATACGGATTCTCGACTTCCTGTTTCCAATCCACGATAGGCATAGGACTGAAATCCAAATGCAGTCTTATAAAAATGTGCCGCTTGCTTAGCGTTACCTACATAGAACTCAACGTAATCTGTTCCCAGAAGTGGTAAAAAATCTTGAGCTCCTTCGAAGATTTTTTCCAATCCGTAATCAACGTTTTTAACTTCTTTCATTCTGTTATATTTATTTTATTAATGAATCCAAGACTTGTAATAGTCTTTAGCTTCTATTGAAAGTCCCTGTTCTGTCACCTTAAGTGGTTTGAACGTATCTACCATTACGGCTAACTCTTCGGTTTTTTCTTTACCAATACTTCTTTCATACGCTCCAGGGTGAGGACCATGAGGAATACCCGCAGGGTGGAGTGTAATTTGTCCCTTTGAAATATCATTTCTACTCATAAAATCACCATCTACGTAATATAAAACTTCATCTGAATCAATATTACTATGATTATATGGAGCAGGTATGGATTCGGGGTGATAGTCGTATAACCTTGGACAAAAAGAGCAAATCACAAAGGCAGCAGTCTCAAACGTCTGGTGCACTGGTGGGGGCTGATGAACTCTTCCTGTGATCGGTTCAAAATCGTGTATGGAAAATGCATACGGGAAATTATATCCATCCCAACCAATAACATCAAAAGGATGTGAGTTGTAAACGTAATCATATAAGACTCCTTCCTTTTTTATTTTTACTGTAAAATCTCCGAGCTCGTTGTGGGTTTCTAATTCAGCTGGACCTCTTAAATCTCGCTCGCAGAATGGAGAATGTTCTAGATGCTGACCAAACCAATTTCTATACCTTTTAGGTGTATAAATAGGGTGTGCCGATTCAATAATAAAATGCCTATTGTTCCCATCATCGAAAGTCATTTGATAAATCATTCCGCGAGGAATTACTAAATAATCACCGTAAGAAAATTCAATATTACCAACTTGAGTTTTTAGAACGCCCTTCCCTTCATGAATAAAGATTACCTCATCAGCATCAACATTTTTGTAAAAATAGTTTTGGTTGAGTTCTTTTGGGCGGGACAAATGCAAAGTAACGTCGCTATTTGTAAGCACAGGAATTCGTGATTCGAGCAAATCACCTAAGGCGGGCACATCAAATCCTTTAAACGCTCGCATTTGCATGTTTTTATCGATCGCTACCTTGGGACTTACATCTATTGAACCCTTAATTTCTTTTACTAGAGTTGGCGGATGTATATGATACAACAAGGAGGACATACCATCAAATCCAATAGTTCCAAAAAGTTGTTCATGATACAGGGCACCATTGGGCTGTCTAAATACTGTATGTCTTTTGTGGGGAATCGTTCCCAATTTTCTGTAAAACGGCATAATGCATTGAAATTAATAAAAATTCACCTTACACAAATTAACGACTTAATTAAAGGATAAAAAATGACCATTATCAGTTTTGAGGATTATTAAGTTTCAAAAGTTATTTTTGTACAAATCATAGCTATGTCAAAAATTCTGATAATCGGTTCTTGTGGTCAAATAGGCATTGAGCTTGTACTAGAACTAAGAAAAATCTACGGAAACCAAAACGTTATCGCATCAGATATCAAAGAAGAATATCCAATATCTATAGCAGGGGGACCCTACTATCAACTGGATATCATGAACGTCCAAAAATTAAAGGCAATTGTAAAAGAAAACGACATCAAAGAAATATATCTGCTCGCCGCTTTATTATCCGCGACTGCCGAAAAGAAACCATTATTTGCTTGGAACCTTAATATACAAGGGCTTTTTAATGTTTTAGAGTTAGCAAAAGATAAACTAATTAATAAAGTCTTTTGGCCAAGCTCCATCGCTGTATTTGGATCTAATTCACCTGCCAATAGGACCCCGCAGCACACCGTTATGGAGCCGAGCACTGTTTACGGTATCTCAAAACTTGCAGGTGAAAGATGGTGTGAATATTACCACAACAAATATGGCGTAGATGTAAGAAGTATAAGATATCCTGGTCTCATTTCATACAAAAGCGCACCTGGAGGAGGTACTACAGATTATGCTGTAGATATTTTTATCCAAGCTTTAAAATCAAAAAATTATACCTGTTATTTGCGAAAAGATGCAAAGTTACCCATGATGTATATGAGTGATGCCATTCGTGCAACCATTGAAATAATGGAGGCTCCTCCTTCTTCAATTAAAATAAGAAGCTCTTACAATTTATCGGGAATTAGTTTTGATCCAAATGAAATCACAAATGCAATAAGACGCGAGATCCCCGAATTTAAAATTAAATATGAACCAGATTTTAGACAACAAATTGCAGAAAGCTGGCCCAACTCAGTTGACGATTCTTGTGCAAAAACGGATTGGAAGTGGGAAAATAAAGTAGGATTACAAGAAATTGTAAAAAAAATGTTGAAGGGTCTATCCCAATAGCAGACTATGTTTACACTGTATTTACATAGATGTAAATACATTTTGTTTAACCTTTTACTTGTTTTGTTGAACAATTTTTGTTTAACTTTGAAGTGTAAACTCTAAACAATACATTATGTCTACTATTGAATTCAACGAAGCACTTATGGATATTGAGAATAATCTCAAGTCCTTCGCACTTGGTTTTACAAGAAACATGGAGGATGCAAAAGACCTTACCCAGGACACTATGCTCAAAGCAATTAATTACAAAAGTTACTACACTCCACAAACAAACTTTAAAGCATGGGTTTTTACGATCATGCGAAACATTTTTATTAATCAGTACCGTCGTAAGGTGAAATCTGGAACTATTTTTGATAATTCTAAAGAACTATATCTTATTACGAATAGTAAAGGGCATGAACAAACACCGGTTTCACAGATTGCAACAAAAGACATCGAAGAAAAGATTGAGAGTCTTTCGAGCGAATATAAAGAACCTTTTGTTTTACACTTTAAAGGTTTCAAATACAAAGAGATAGCCGAACAATTGCAGATTCCTATTGGAACGGTTAAAAGTAGAATCTTTATTGCTAGAAAAAAATTAATAGATTTGCTGCCTGACTACTCTTATACGTTAAACTAATTTATGTCACTGAAGATCATAATTGTTGGTTCCGGAATATCAAGTCTTTCTGCGGCATCTTTTTTGTCCAAAGAAGGTCATGATGTAACAATCATTGAAAAAAATGAAACGATCGGGGGTCGCGCAAGAAAATTTAGCGTAGACGGATTTACTTTTGACATGGGTCCAAGCTGGTATTGGATGCCAGATGTGTTTGAAAGTTTTTACCAAAAGTTTAATCATACGACAAGTGATTTTTATAAATTGAAAAGATTAGATCCCTCTTACAGGGTTTTTTGGAATGATAAAACGCATACGGATGTTCCGGCCAAAATGTCGGAATTAGAAGAATGGTTCGAATCCCAGGAAAAAGGAAGTGCACAGAAATTGCGCGCTTTTTTGAAAGACGCTCAAATAAAATACGAGGTTGGTATGGAAGACCTCGTTTACAAGCCAAGCATGAGTATTCTGGAGTTCGCTGACACGCGTGTGTTGAAAGGACTTTTCAACATGAATTTATTCTCGTCTTTGGGTAAATTTATACGGAATTACTTCTCTAACGAAAAAATAATAGGTCTAATGGAATTTCCTTCCTTGTTCCTAGGAGCCATGCCTAATGAGACACCTGCGTTATATTCTTTAATGAATTACGCAGACATAAAATTAGGTACGTGGTACCCAGAAGGTGGAATGTTCAAATTTATCGAGGCTTTTGAATCCATAGCTCTTGAGAACAACGTTAAATTCATCACGGGTGAAGAGGTACTTTCTTTTGAAAAGGAACATAAAACAGTGAAGAAAGTTATTACATCTCAAGGGTCTTATGAGGCAGACATCGTAATTTCCGGAGCTGACTATCATCACACGGATCAAAAGCTTTTAAACGGTGAAGCCAACTATACGAGTAAATATTGGGATAAGCGTGTTATGGCGCCATCTTGTTTATTATATTATGTCGGAGTAAATAAAAAACTACAAAACTTACAGCATCACAATTTATTTTTTGATGAGTCATTAGAACAGCATGGAATGGAGATTTACAAAGACCCGAAGTGGCCAAGTGCTCCTCTATTTTACGTTTGCGCCCCTTCACTTACAGACGAAACTGTCGCTCCTGAAGGAAGCGAAAATCTTTTCTTTTTGATACCTATCGCTCCCAACTTGAAGGATGTTGAAGAAACAAGAGAGAAATATTTTGATGTTCTATTAGAAAGATTAAAAGAAAAAACAGGAAATGACATTCGAGAGAATATCGTTTATAAGAAGAGTTTTTGTATTGAGGACTTTAAAAGCGAATACAATGCTTTCAAAGGAAATGCTTACGGTTTAGCAAATACTTTGCGTCAGACTGCTATACTTAAGCCTTCACTAAAAAATAAGAATCTTGACAACTTCTATTATACAGGCCAGTTAACTGTTCCTGGGCCTGGCGTTCCTCCGTCTATTATTTCGGGAGAAGTTGTTGCTAAATACGTACTAAAAAACCACGCATAAATGAAAGCTATTTTTGATAATCTCAGCCAGGATGTGAGTAAAATGACAACGCGTCGCTACAGTACTTCGTTTTCATTAGGTATTCGATTTTTAAATAAAGATCTGCACAAACCTATTTATTCAATTTATGGATTCGTTCGATTTGCCGACGAAATTGTAGACTCTTTCGATGGATTTGATAAATCCTTTCTCCTTTCCGAATTCAAAAAAGAAACGTACGCGGCAATTGAAAACAAAATTTCCTTAAATCCAATCTTAAATTCTTTCCAATGGGTAGTCAATACCTATAGAGTCCCTCATGAACTTATTGAAACATTTATGAATTCTATGGAAATGGATCTCGACAAAAAGGTTTATGACAAAGAAACTTACGAAAAATATATTTTGGGCTCTGCCGAGGTTGTAGGACTCATGTGCTTGAAGATTTTTGTAGGAGGCGATGATGCTGAATATGAAAGATTAAAGATGAATGCAATGAAATTAGGCTCTGCCTTTCAGAAGATAAATTTCTTAAGAGACCTAAATGATGACTTCAACGAGTTAGGAAGAACTTATTTCCCAGGAATTAACATGAATGATTTCAATAATATTGTCAAAAAAGAAATTGAAGCCGACATTGAAAAAGATTTTCAACTGGGTTATGACGGTATTTTAATGCTTCCGAAAGAAGCGCGCTTTGGTGTTTACATGGCTTACAAATATTATTTCAAATTATTCAAGAAAATCAAACGTACCAAAGCCGAAAGAATTCTAGAAGAGCGCGTTCGTATTCCGAATAGAAAAAAAGCACGCATTTTAGTAACGTCATATGTTCGACATAATTTAAATATGCTTTAAAATGGTCGAAGTACAACTTGTCGATACCCAAGATAATCCCAATGGTTCAATGGAAAAACTTGAGGCGCATGAAAAAGGCTTATTACATAGGGCACTTTCGGTACTTATTATCAATACCAAAAAAGAAATCCTTTTACAAAGACGAGCTTTAGGAAAATATCATTCACCTGGACTATGGACAAACACGTGTTGTAGTCACCCGTATCCCGGTGAAAACCCAACCGAAGCAGCAAATAGAAGGCTTAAAGAAGAGATGGGTATGGTTGCGGATCTTGAATTCGCTTTCAAATTTCAATACAAATGTGATTTTGATAATGGGCTAATTGAGCATGAATTAGACCATGTCTTTATTGGTGAAACAGACGATACACCCCACCTAAACACAGATGAAGCTATGGCCTTCAAGTGGATGTCTATAGAAGAACTTGAGACAGATATGAAAAATAATGCGGACAATTATACCTATTGGTTTAAATGGATGATTGAAAAACATAGAAACGAATTCAACTCCTATTTCTAATGAAGGTTTGTAGAAGAGCACATTTTAATTCAGCCCATAGACTTTTTCGTCCAGATTGGTCAGACGAAAAAAATAATGCAATATTTGGTAAATGTAACAATCCAAATTTTCACGGACATAACTACCAACTAGAAGTATGGATTGAAGGAGAAATAGATCCCGAAACAGGTTTTGTTATTGATTTGAAGATTTTAAAAGATATTATCAAAGACGAAATAATCGAGCGATTCGATCACCGCAATTTAAATATAGATTGCCCAGAATTTAAAGCACTCAATCCAACGGCAGAAAACATCGCTGTTGTCAGTTATAACTTATTGCGTTCTAAAATTGACAAGAAATACGATATTTCATTAAAATTATGGGAAACAGAGAATAACATAGTTGAGTATTCGGGTAAATAGCATTGATGAAATGAAGACTATTAGTGCGAAAGAATTTAAAGAATTACCGAAACGAGAATTTACCTCTTTCTTTAATTCATTGTCAGGAGCAAAGCCAGGATTTCTAATTGGCAGTGGCCATGGTCAGGATGAAAATGTAGCCATTTTCAATTCGATAACGCATTTGGGAGCGAGTCCTCCCCTACTCGGCTTTATTCAAAGACCTGTTGACGTGGAAAGAAATACTTATGCCAACATTTTAAAGTATAAGCACTATAGCTTTAACTTGATAACACAGGATTTCTACAAAAAGGCACACCAAACCTCAGCTCGTTACAAGCCTGAAGAAAGTGAGTTTGAAAAAGTTGGTCTCACGTCTGTTTATAAGAAAAATTTTGACTGTCCATTTGTTGCAGAATCTCCGCTCCATATTCTTTTAGAGCTTTATGATGATGTCGAAATCAAATCAAATAACACACGATTGATTATTGGAAAAGTAGTATCTGTTTCGAAACTTGAATTTTCCGATAAACGTGAAAGAAAATTGGATTTCGAGAAACTCAATGGTGTAAATATATCAGGCTTATCAGATTATTACACCCTTCATAAAATTGAATCTTTGCCTTACGCAAAAGTAAAATAAGCTTATTATGCAGTTTAATTCAGCGTTATTTTGGCACCGCCGCGACCTAAGAATGGAGGACAATGCAGGTCTTTTAAAGGCGC
This sequence comes from Crocinitomicaceae bacterium, assembly GCA_029251865.1. Taxonomy (GTDB): domain Bacteria; phylum Bacteroidota; class Bacteroidia; order Flavobacteriales_D; family Crocinitomicaceae; genus UBA952. The sequence goes on from JAQXCN010000013.1 coordinate 15,325, forward strand.
TTCAAAATTCAAAAGATGTGACACCAGTTTTTATATTTGATTCAACAATACTTGATAAACTTCCCTTAGATGACGCGAGAATAACATTTATTTGGAACGAAATAGTTGCAATCAAAAAAGCCTACAATACCCTGGGATCTGACCTTATTGTTCTTCATGGCGATCCAATAATTGAAATACCTAGACTAGCGGAGAAACGTAAGGTTTCTGCCGTTTATACAAATAGGGATTATGAGCCTTACGCTCTGAAACGAGATGAGACCATATATGAGACTTTGAAATTAAATGACATTGCGTTTATTGGCGCAAAAGACCATGTTGTTTTCGAAAAAAATGAGGTTTTGAAACCTGATGGACTTCCTTACACCGTTTTTACGCCTTACTCAAGGAGATGGAAAGCCTTTTTTAATGAAAACTACATCTCCTCTTATCCAAGTGAAAAACATCTAAGTAAATTAAAAAAGATAGCAGTTACTGAAGAACTAATTTCACTTGAGCAACTTGGTTTTAAAAAAAACAATTCAACATTTCCCTCGCGACAAGTCGACTTGAAAAAAATAAGTAACTACCAAGAAAAACGAAACTTTCCTTCAGCAAATGGAACTACTATGATGAGTGTTCATCTTAGATTCGGAACGGTAAGTATACGCTCGTTGGTAAACCAATGTATCAAAAAGAGTGAAACGTACCTCAATGAGCTCATTTGGCGTGATTTCTATCAGATGATTATTTTTCACTTTCCACATTCAGCAAAAGATGCTTTTAGAAAACAATATGATCTTATTGATTGGGAAAAAGATATGGATAACTACGAATCTTGGTGTACAGGTAAAACTGGATATCCTATTGTAGATGCAGGAATGAGAGAATTGAATAGCACAGGTTTTATGCACAACAGAGTGAGAATGGTTGTGGCCTCATTTTTAACGAAACACTTATTACTCGACTGGCGTTTAGGCGCTGATTATTTTGCTGAAAAACTTCTTGATTTTGAGCTTGCAAGCAACACGGGAGGATGGCAATGGGCTGCAGGTTGCGGATGTGATGCAGCACCCTACTTTAGGGTATTCAATCCAACAACGCAGCAGCAAAAATTCGACAAGGATCTGAACTACATTCGCAAATGGATTCCTGAATTCGATACAAATGAGTATCCACAACCCATAGTTGAACATAAATTTGCTCGTGAACGCGCGCTTCACCGATACAAAAAAGGCTTAGGGAAATTATGACAATAGGAGAGAAATGTCCAACGCTTAAAACAACAAACCAACATGGTGAAAAAATAGACTTCACCAATTTAATTGGTAAAAAAAGAATTGTTATCTTTTTTTACCCAAAGGATTTTACCCCGGGTTGTACAAAAGAAGCTTGTGGCTTTAGAGACAATTATGAAGTGTTTAATAATCTGAACTGTAGCGTATTTGGTGTCTCCTCAGATTCAGAAAAAAGACACCTTTCTTTCGCTAAAAAATTCAACCTGAATTTTGATCTAATAACAGACCGGGACAGGGAACTGAGCAATCTATTCCAGGTACAGCGAAATTTATTTGGACTTATACCGGGACGAGTAACTTACATTTTTGATGAAAATGGCATATGTCAAGGTGTTTTTGATTCCCTGCGCGACGCAGATGGTCACATAGAACATGCCTTGAACACATTAAAAAGTCTTGATTAGGCTTTTAGAACACCTCTTGAAATAACAATTTTTTGCACCTCAGATGTGCCTTCGTAAATCTGCGTTATTTTCGCATCTCTCATTAATCGTTCTACATGGTATTCTTTAACAAACCCATACCCACCATGAATTTGAACAGCTTCCACAGTCTGCTCCATAGCCACTTTACTCGCGTATAATTTTGCCATCGCACTTGATTGATCGAAATTTCTTCCTTGATCTTTATCATTTGCTGATTTATATACCAATAGACGAGCTGCCTCAATTTCAGTAGCCATCTCTGCTAACTTAAAGGCAATTGCCTGATGCTTATATATTTCCTTTCCGAAAGCTTTTCTCTGCTTTGAGTACTCTGTAGAAAGTTCTAAACCTCCTGCCGCTATTCCTAAGGCTTGGGCTGCAATACCTATCCTACCTCCAGATAAAACTTTCATTGCAAATTTGAAACCAAAACCATCGTCTCCGATTCGGTTTTCTTTGGGGACCTTCACGTCATTAAATAATAAAGTGTGTGTATCGCTACCTCTTATACCCAATTTATCCTCTTTGGCGCCAACGATGAAACCGTCCATGCCTCTTTCCACAATAAACGCATTGATACCTTTGTGACCTGCCTCAACATTTGTTTGGGCAATAACGATATATGTACTTGCTGAAGAACCGTTGGTAATCCAATTCTTAGTACCGTTCAGTAAATAATGATCACCTTGATCAATCGCCGTTGTTTTTTGAGATGTAGCGTCTGAACCTGCTTCAGGTTCGGACAAACAAAAAGCACCTATTTTTTGACCTGACGCCAAAGGCACTAAATATTTTTGCTTTTGTGCTTCAGATCCAAATTTTTCAATCCCCCAACATACCAATGAATTATTAACGGACATACAAACCGACGTTGAAGCATCTACTTTAGAGATTTCTTCCATAGCCAAAACGTAGGACATCGTGTCCATTCCGCTACCTCCGTACTCCGGAGAAACCATCATACCCATGAATCCTAAAGCTCCCAGTTCCTTAATTTGTTCGGCAGGAAACTCTTGTTTATTATCACGTTCAATAACACCTGGCTTTAAAACATTTTGCGCAAAATCTCTTGCCGCTTCTTTAACTGCTAAATGCTCTTCGGATAAGTCAAAATTCATAATGGTAAAATTTAATTTATTTTTGACAAAAATACTCATTTATAAGTGGAAAAGAAAAAGCACAAGACTATAAAAAAGTTAATCGGTCTCATGAGCGGCACATCGCTCGATGGGCTTGATATCGTTTATGTTCAATTCACTGAAAAAGATGAAATCATCAGTTATAAATTAATCTACAGCAAAACGGTAGACTACTCTGTTGAACTAGAATCTAAAATAAAAAAATCAGCGACCTTAGGTCTTGCAGAAATTCAAATACTGGATAAGGCTATTGGTCTATTTTATGCGCAAGAGGTTCAAAATTTTATAGATGAATTTCATATTGACCCAAAGGAAATAACTGCAATTGCAAGTCATGGACAAACAATACTACACCAACCTGAAAACGGATTCACACTGCAAATTGGCTGTGGAGGAACACTTGCATACCACACAGGAGTTAATGTCATTAATGACTTTCGGACAAAAGATGTCATTGCCGGTGGTCAGGGTGCACCTCTTGTCCCGATTGGTGATTTTGATTTGTTTCATAAAAAGGCATCATCTTTTCTCAACATTGGAGGCTTTTGCAATATCAGCTTTAAGACTAATGATGTCATTCAAGCTTTTGATATATGCCCTGGAAATTTACCGTTAAATAAATTCTCAAATGAATTGGGAGCTGCTTTCGATAAGGACGGTTACTTCGCCTCCGAGGGAAAGCTTAACGCTGAATTACTCGAGCGCTTAAATCATTTAGACTACTACAACCAACCGAATCCCAAATCACTTGGGACAGAATGGCTCGAAGCGTCTTTTTATCCAAAAATACAAAGAGACCTTATTACAAAAGATATTATTCACACCCTCTGTGTGCACTACGTAGAACAGATAGCAAAAGTCTTAAATCAAGAGAATATATCTTCGGTATTTGTATCCGGAGGAGGAGCTAAAAATAAATTTATCACTAACGCCCTCCAAAAGCAATTTAATGGTGAAGTCATAATTCCTGGTGTAGAAACCATTGACTTTAAAGAGGCAATTATCTTCGCTTATCTTGGCTATTGCTACATCTTAAACAAACCAACTACAATACAATCCGTTACTGGTTCTACGATCGCATTAAGTACAGGAGTACTTCATAAACCGGGATACCCCACTTATCCACAATCATAATGTTGGTAGTTCAAAAAAAAATAAATCGTTAACCTAATGGTTTTATTATTTTTGTTCACAATTTGCACGAAAATATCTCATGAAAGAATTATTAGAAAAGTTTGAAAATAAGCAACCAGAAATCGTTTTTGAATGGAGCGATGCTGAAACAGATGCCAAAGGTTGGGTAGTTATTAACTCACTGCGCGGTGGGGCAGCAGGTGGCGGAACTAGAATGAGAAAAGGACTCGACAAAAGAGAAGTCGAATCTCTAGCTAAAACCATGGAAATAAAATTTACGGTCGCTGGACCTCCGATTGGAGGCGCAAAATCTGGTATAAATTTTGATCCAAAAGACCCAAGAAAAGAAGATGTCCTGAGAAGATGGTATGCAGCAGTTTCACCTCTTTTAAAACACTATTATGGAACAGGGGGAGATTTGAATGTTGATGAAATACATGAGGTTATTCCAATTACTGAGGACTGTGGAGTATGGCATCCTCAAGAAGGAGTTTTTAATGGCCATTTCCAACCAAAAGAGGCACAGAAAATCAATAGAATTGGTCAGCTAAGACAGGGAGTTTTAAAGGTTATTGAAAATGAAAAATACACACCTTCTATCAATAGAAAGTATGTTATTGCCGATATGATCACTGGATTCGGGGTAGCTGAATCCATCAAACATTACTACACAATTTGGGGTGGTGATTTAAAAAATAAGAACGTAATTGTTCAAGGATGGGGGAATGTTGGTTCCGCAGCAGCTTATTACCTTGCGCAAGACGGTGCAAATATTGTTGGAATTATAGATAGAGTTGGTGGTCTAATCAAAACTGAAGGCTACACATTTGAAGAAATCAAGAATTTATTCCTGAACAAGAATGGCAACGAACTGGTTTCCAACGATATGCAAAACTATGACGATGTTGATGCGCAAATATGGGATACCAAAGCTGACGTATTTATCCCCTGTGCAGGATCTCGTATGATTTCCAAAGCGCAGTTAGATAGAATGATTGATGCTGGCATAAACGTTATATCCTCCGGTGCTAATGTTCCATTCGCAGATCCAGAAATATTTTTCGGTAGTATTGCCGAGCAAGCGGATGAGTCCCTTGCACTTATTCCCGATTTCATTGCTAATTGTGGAATGGCTCGCGTATTTGCCTATTTGATGTCTAACGACCTTAAGAAGCTCGAGGATAAAGCTATTTTTGAAGATACAAGCCAAACCATTAAAAAGGCTTTAGAAGCTACATATAAGGTAAACTCAAATAAAACCGGATTAGCAAAATCCGCATTTGAAATCGCTCTTAACCAATTAGTATAAATTATGGAAGTTTTTATTCTCATCGTTTTTATTCTCGGATATCTTGCTATCACACTTGAACATCCTTTAAAAATTGATAAATTAATACCCGCACTTGTCATGATGGCTCTAGCCTGGGCTGGAGTTGCGTTTGGACTTGAATCCTTTACAACTTGGTTTGATCCAGGAAACCACCACTTAGTAGAAGGCTTTGCCAATTTACCTTTACATGGAACCCATACAGAAATGGGTAAAATGGATTATATGGAACAGACGCTTTTGTACCATTTTGGTAAAACATGCGAGATTCTAATATTTCTTGTTGGAGCAATGACCATAGTTGAGATTATTGATCATTTCAATGGTTTCCAGACGTTTAAAGCGATGATCAGTACTAGGAAAAAATCTAAATTATTGTGGATCGTTTGTATACTCGCCTTTATCCTATCGGCAATTATAGATAATTTGACAGCAACCATCGTACTGATTACTATTTTAAGAAAAATCATCAAAGAGAAAGAACTGCGAATGTGGTTCGCAGGAATGATAATTATTGCGGCAAATGCAGGAGGAGCATGGTCTCCTATAGGTGATGTCACCACAACGATGCTTTGGATGCAAGATAAAGTTACTGCAGGTGTTTTGATAGAAACTTTACTCATTCCTTCCGTGGTTTGTATGATTATACCGACTGTGATTGCGAGTTACTTACCAGCTTTTAGAGGAGAAATTGATGCGGACGACACAAAAGAAGAGAAAGGAAAAAATAGTGCTTTTATGCTTGTATTCGGTTTGCTGCTCATCGTTTTTGTCCCTGTCTTTAAGACTGTAACGCATTTACCGCCTTACATCGGCATGATGCTTTCACTAGGTATTATGTCTATGATGGCTGAGATACTCACCAATCGAGATTTTTCGTTAAAAACATCTACCCACGAGCAAGATCATGGACATGGACCAACATTTAAAGCATTGACTAAAATCGAAATGCCCAGTATTTTATTTTTTCTCGGGATTTTAATGACAGTTGCTGCATTAGAATCACTTGGAATGATTTTCACTTTTGGAAATACGGTGAATGCAGTAATGCCCGAAAATGTATTTGTATCCCTACTAGGGATTGGATCTGCAATTATTGATAACGTACCGTTGGTAGCCGCATCAATGGGTATGTTTCAGGATGCAATGGATGCCGAAGTATGGCACTTTATAGCTTATGCCGCTGGAACTGGTGGGTCTATGCTAATTATAGGTTCCGCCGCAGGAGTTGTAGCTATGGGAATGGAAAACATATCTTTCTTCTGGTATCTTAAAAAAATCTCTTTACTCGCTCTTATTGGTTATTTTGCTGGTATAGGCGTATTTTTAATTTTATAGTAACTATCTTTCACTAAAACGTTTTGTCATTATGAATACTTTTTTTTTAACCGCTGAACCTACAGAAACAACCAAAACCTTTTGGGAAGTTTTCGTCAATACAGATGAAGTTGTAGGATTAACAATCAATGTAACGCTACTGCTTATTTTGGGATATGTAGTCTTTATTTTTGTGAAAAAATATTTTGATTATAACAGCATACTTAAAAGCTATAGTGCTATCAATCGGAAAATTGAGGAAGAATATGATTCAATGATGTTGAGTAAATATGAAAACTCAACAAATCCATTCAAAAAGCTTATCTCAAAATATATTTCAACTCAAAAAGATGGAAATAAAAAATCTACAGCTGAATCACAACTGAAAAATCAAGGAGATTTTGAAATGTCTCGACTTGGAGAAAAATTGGGTGTTCTAGCAACCTGTTCTGGTGTCGCACCTATGATTGGCTTCCTGGGTACAACACTTGGTATGGTTTCTGTATTTATCGGTCTTGAGGGAGCAGGGACACTGGAAATCAAAACGATTTCAGGAGGTATCCTTACAGCTATGACAACTACCGTTTCAGGATTGGTTGTGGGTATTGTAGCTTATGTTGGATACAACCATCTCGTTATGAAACTTGAAAAAATTGCTATTGAAATGGAGAACATCTCCTTCAATTTAATGAAGAACTACGATAAGAAAGGGGAACAATAAACCATCATATCATGAGCTTTAAACAAAGAAATAAAATAAAAATAGAGGGAGGAATGGCCAGTATGACTGACCTTGTATTCTTGTTATTGATTTTTTTCATCATTATGAGCTTGATGGCGAACAATCAAACACCGCTTGACCTTCCAAAAGCAGAGCAAAACCTTCCAACAGATCAAACGCCCGTTGAACCTACAGTGCTTGTATTAGAAAATAATAACTACATCGTAAAAATAGGCGATAAGGAAAGTGAAGAGGTTAGCTACGAAGAGATGGAGGGGTTAATTACTGCTGCCGTGAATGAATCAGGAAAAACTAAGGTTAGAATAGCAGGTCATAAACAAGCAGACTACGAATCCGTATTCAAAGTACTTGGTCTTTCTCAGTTTAATGGCTGGGATCCAGTTCTTGCCTACGACAAATAATACATATTGAAAAAGGAAAAAAAAGAGCAAAATAAAAAGAAGTCAATGATTTTCACGTTGAGCTTTATGCTTATCGTTTTGATTTCTTTGTCTTTTATTGAATTTAGCGTTCCAATTGAGGTAAAATCTTTAGTTACTGTAGCACCACCATTACCCCAAGAAATTAAAAATTTCGTAGCTGAGTCTCATAAGGCACAGAGCAAAAAACCTTCACGAACTAAAAAACCTTCTCAAAGCAAAAACCCAACAAATAACTCTAGTGAAGAGTTAACAGACAATAAACCAGACGAAGCGGTATCCAATCCTTTTGGAGGAAGTGGTGGTGGACAAGAGTTTGGTGGAGGCAGTAATGGAGACGGCGGAGGCGGAGGTGATAATGGCGGTTCTGGTGGTGGTGGTTATGGCGAACTCGTTCGTTTAAATGCTCCAGTACCAAATCAACCGAATACTGACTATAGTGGACAAGTTGCGGTGCTATTAACTGTAAATGACAAAGGCGTTGTGATTTCGGCAAAATCAACGAATGGCACTACACATCCTGACCAAAATGTAATTAAACTTGTTGTAGATCACGTCAAAAAGAACGTGAAATTCAAAGCGCAACTTGGTGCTCCGATCCGAACCGCATATTACACTGTCCAGATTGACGCAGGATAATTACAAATCAAAAATAGACTGGCTGTTTCATCAATTCCCTGCTTTTCAAAAGCAAGGGGGAATGGCATATAAACCAGGATTGAGCCACACACAAAAGCTTCTCGAGTATTTTAAACTTGATGTCAGAAAACTAAATACCGTTCATGTTGCAGGCACCAACGGTAAAGGAAGCACCTGTAGCATTCTTGCTTCGTTACTAACTGAATCCAAAAAAAAAGTTGGGCTGTTCACCTCACCTCACATTTTTGACTTTAGAGAACGCATAAGGGTGAACGGCACAATGATCTCAGAAAAAGAGGTCTCTAAATTCGTTGAAGATGTCCAGTCTCTAAAGCTCGATTTCAAGCCTTCATTCTTTGAAATAACCTTTGTACTTGCGGTAAAGCATTTCTTAGACCAAAATTGCGATTACTGCGTATTTGAGACGGGTATGGGAGGACGGCTAGACGCAACCAATGTTTTGACGCCAATTGCTACAGCAATAACTAACATCAGCTTAGATCATACTGAGTTTTTAGGAGATACACTTGAAGAAATAGCCAAAGAAAAAGCAGGCATAATAAAGGCAAATACGCCGCTGTTCATAGGAATAAAAGAACCCCATAGTTTTTCAATATTTGAAGCTTTAACCAAAGAAAATTCAAGTAAAATTATCATAACCGACAACCGATACACGGTAAGAGACATCCCTAAATACCAAAACGAAAATTTGAATCTAGCAGTGCAGATACATGAGTATATTACACAGGATGCATGCAGCAAAAACGAATTAGAAAACGCGTGGCAAAATATCAAAAAAAACACCGGCTACGCGAAAAGAATGGAAAGCATCAGCCAAAAGCCACAAATCTTCCTTGACGTAGCCCATAACGATGAGGGGATATTAGCCTCAATAAAATTTTGCAGACAAAAAACAAAAGGAAAACTATTCGTTATTTTTGGTGGCGCCAAGGATAAGAAATACAATGATACGACCTTAGAACTTCTGAATGAGACGTTCTTATCTTTTTGCTTATTTTCAAACGAGCGAACGAAATCTATTGAAGACTGGCAAGAAGTTCAAAAAAGCCTCACAAAAAAGAACCCTATTTACCTCTCAATTCATGAAGCTTTGAACAAAACAAAACCTGCATTAAAACCAAATGACACATTACTTGTCACAGGAAGCTTCTTTTTAATTTCAGATTTTAATCCGGCCTTTTGGAAATAAAACATTTGTAAATCCCAAAATAGCCTTATCTTTGCTTCGATGGAAAAGCAGGTCATCCTTAATGAGAAGCACCTTGAATTGACGCTTAAAAGACTTTGCCACGAACTCATTGAAACCCACAACGACTTTAGTGAAACTGTAATTATTGGCCTTCAGCCGCGTGGCATTCACGTTGTACAACGCATTAAAGAACAGCTTCATAACATACTCAAAAAAGAAGTTACTTGCGGGACCCTAGATATCACCTTTTACAGAGATGACTTTAGGAGAAGAGAAACGCCACTTATCCCAAGTGTTACAAATATTGACTTCAGTATAGAAAATAAAAATATTATCCTTGTTGATGATGTTCTTTTTACCGGTAGAACAATTAGATCGGGCCTTGATGCTCTCCTCTCTTTTGGAAGACCCAAAAGTGTCGAACTTCTCGTTCTTATAGATCGGAGGTTCCGAAGAGATCTTCCAATTGAAGCAAATTATGTTGGTAAAGCAGTTGACACCTTACTTTCAGAACGTGTTTCAGTAGAATGGGCAGAAATTGAAGGGCAAGATAAAATAGTATTGTACAGCAAAGAAAATGATGAATAATTTAAGCGTTGAACACCTTACAGGAATAAAAGACCTTACTTCTGAGGACATCGAATTAATTTTCAAAACGGCTGATAGCTTTAAAGAAGTAATTAATAGACCTATTAAAAAAGTACCTTCTTTAAGAGATATAACGATTGCCAATCTATTTTTTGAAAATTCAACTCGAACAAAACTTTCCTTCGAACTGGCCGAAAAAAGATTATCGGCAGATATTGTTAATTTCAGTGCCACAGGAAGTTCCGTGAAAAAGGGAGAAACACTTGTAGATACAGTAAATAATATCTTATCTATGAAGGTCGACCTTGTTGTCATGAGACATCCAAATCCTGGAGCAGCGACTTTTTTAGCAAAAAAAATCGACGCAAAAGTCATCAATGCGGGAGATGGAACGCATGAACACCCGACTCAAGCATTGCTTGACTCATACTCTATCCGAGAAAAACTAGGAAGTGTAAAAGGAAAAAAAGTAGTGATTGTCGGAGACATACTGCATTCAAGAGTAGCACTTTCAAATATTTACTGCCTGCAAAAACAAGGCGCAGAAGTTATGGTATGCGGGCCCTTAAATTTAATCCCAAAAAACATTGAAGACCTTGGAGTGAAGATCTCAACAAACTTAAAAGAAGCGCTTGAATGGTGCGATGTTGCAAATATGCTTCGCATCCAACTAGAAAGGCAGGATGAAACTTTCTTTCCAAGTTTAAGGGAATATTCCATGCTTTTTGGTCTTAACAAAGAAATCCTAGATAGCTTATCAAAAAAAATTGTTGTGATGCATCCTGGCCCAGTAAATCGTGGTGTAGAGATTACGTCAGACGTCGCCGATAGTGATCAAAGTATCATTCTGCAGCAAGTTGAAAACGGAGTTGCAATACGAATGGCCGTAATTTATTTGCTTGCCTCTCAAATTGAACGCTAATTTTTATATTTTTGAGGGTAATGAAGAACTTCTCATCTGAACATAAAGGAAATGTGGCCGTAGTTTATTCTAATGTCGATAAACTAGACTCAAGTAATGCTCCTGAGCTTAAAGGCCTATTTATTCATCTAAATAAAGGATCGAACAATCTCATCGTTCTTGACATGAGTAAAACTAAATACTGTGACTCCTCAGGATTAAGCGCAATTCTCATAGCAAATAGACTTTGTAAAGACACAAACGGTGCTTTTTACCTTGCCGGACTACAACCTGACGTATTGAAGCTCATTCAAATAGCTCAACTTGACCAAGTGCTTAATCTTTCAGAAAATACAGAAAGTGCATTGGCTTCACTAAAAAAGTGAATTTTTCAATAACCATTTTAGGAAGCGGAGCGGCTTTACCCACCAAAAACAGGATGCCAACGGCACAATATGTGAACTGCAACAATCGACATTTTTTAATTGATTGTGCAGAAGGCACCCAACTTCAGCTCCGCAAATACAAAATAAATTTCCAAAAATTAAGTCATGTTTTTATTTCGCATTTACATGGTGACCATTATTTTGGATTGGCAGGACTTCTGAGTACGATGAATCTTTTAGGCCGAGAAAAAGAATTGACAATTTTTGGCCCACCAGAGTTAGAAACAATCCTGAAACCAATGCTCTTCTATGGTGGTGCTAGATTGGCTTTCAATTTAAAATTCAAATCTCTTAATAGGATCGTAAAAGAGATGATCTATGAGGATGATATCGTAAAAGTATTTAGTTTTCCCTTAGTTCATAAAATACCGACCTCTGGATTTTTAATTGAAGAAAAACCTAAGCCCTTGAAAATAAATCCTTCAATGATTGAAGCATACAATTTGAAAATAGAGCACTTTAAGGATTTGCAAAATGGCAAAGACATCATTTTAGATTCTGGTGAGGTATGCAGCTTTGAAAAAGTAACCTTAAAACCAAAAAAACTTTTGAGTTATGCGTATTGCTCCGATACAAAAAAGAGCGAGACGGTTGCAAAAGCTATTTATGGCGCTACTCATTTATATCACGAGGCGACATTCCTAATCAAGGATCAAAAGAGAGCCAATTCGACAGCGCACTCCACAACAAAAGATGCTGCAGATGTAGCGATTCAGGCAAACATAAACAAGTTGATTGTGGGTCATATTTCTTCCCGCTACAAAACCAATGATGACCACGAGCATGAAATGCTTCATTTTTTCGCAAATAGTATTGTAGCCAAAGATGGCTTGTGTATTGATTTGACTAAAGAATAATCAAAGCCTTCACGAGCATCATTAATGAGAAAAATGCGGTAAAAATAGTTGCAAACAGTAATAAAGATTCAACTTTATATCTTGTCTCTCGCATAATCTGCCCTTTAGCATGCAAAGTGGCCGTTTTATATGCAACTTTATCTGTGATGAGCAATTTCATGGCTTCGTGATTGATTTTATTAGTAATTCGATTCATTTGTGTTGTTTGTTGTTGATACAAATATCAATTTTTAAGCAAAAAATATAAAAGAACAAAACAGGGGTTTTTTAAATCTAGAAAGGCCTACTCAGTTACCTCTAGGTAATGATACGGTAATCGATACGAAAAAATACTTAGACCCAAAATGGTATTAAAAAAAGACTTTTATCTTTGCAGAAATTTACGTCAAAACTTTACAATAAAGCGTAAAAAAGACACTAACAATATATTTCTAGACATCATGAAATTATCTGCATTAATTTTGTTTTTCGTTATTTCATTTCACTCAATTGCGTGTGACGGAAGTTCCATTAATATCGTTTCTCAATCTACTAATCCAGATGGTAGCATTACGTATGAACTAAATCTTTTTCTCGATTTAGGAGGTTCTGATGTAGCCCATTATGGCTTTACATTGGCCTTTTTATCCGCATCAAACAATCCTATCGTTATGCCTGGTGGTTTCGATCCGTTAATTTCTCAAAGTGATTTAACATCAGGCATAAGTGATGACTTAATTGGGCTGATTGGTAATGATGTGAATTCCATTGCAAATGACACAGATTGGGCACAATATGAGAATAGGACAGATGTTCTAAGCTATGAATCTAACGGGATTTTTCCTTCTGCCTCAACAGACTACAGTATGACGCTATTTGTTACCGTTATGGGATGCGTAGAAGACATAGAATTTGACTCGAATACCAATTCTGGAAACCCCGTTTGTATATACACCGCAAATACTGGGCAAGTTTGTGGTGGTTGCAATGTCTCCTCCGGAGATATTACGATTACAGGAGGAAGTCTTGTCGGTTCAAATGAATATGATCTTTCAAACTGTGAAACGATAAACTTTGCGGTAACGAATGAGGAACTCAACGGAGGGGCCTTAACCTTTGGGTGGGCTGTTTTTAGTTGCGAACCAAATCTACCATTTACAGTCGCAGAAATACTAGACTTTAATAATAACCCCTGTTATTTGGGTTCAGATTATGGCCTCACAACAGATGATATTGATGCAGGTGGAATATCAGGAACGATTACAGGCGGGTATGGCCAACTTTGGATTCTGCCTTACACCAGTGACGTGGCAAATTCATTAGATGTTGATGGAGACGCTTGTTATGATTTTGGCGATGTTATGCAGATTAACTATGTTCCTCCATCCTGTGGAGATTGTGCTTCAGCCACTTGTCCAGTGGGAAGTGTCGCTACTTTTGATGACCGCACTTATCTCCAATGTGATGACCCATGTGCTGATTTAAATGATATGACTTATGTTACATATCATACAATAACAACCGATACTTTCGGTAATGTTGGTGTTGTTCAACAGCTTTTATTTGAACAAGGCCTCTGCAGTGGCTTGAGCCGTTCTGCAACATTGAGAGAGGTTTCTAACGCTTGTTCAGGACCAGATATTGCTCCCACCATCCTCAATGCCAATGGAGTTGGAAGTGGTTTTAACCCAGAATGGATCGGCTTAACACCCAATACAAATTATATCTTGACAATAACTACCATCATAGGAACGGACTGTGACTACGACCAAGGATGTATTGACTTTTATGGGATTCCAGGATGCCTTGCCAATACAGGAATCACAGAAGTACTTACCTCGGATGCATCGAATACTGATTTTGTTCTTTGCTTTAATGAAAGTATAGACTTAACGAGTACAGGGTATACGTTACCAGATGCATCACCAAATTCGAGTATGGGCTATGCGCTCTACACATGTTTGCCGACGACCAATAATCCTGCAACAGATGCTTGTTTTTCCGGTCAATATGTCATTGGAGATGCAGCCAACAGCGTTAACAATGGAACATTTGCTCCCGCACTAGCAGCGGATAATCAAACCATTTGGATGGTTCCAATTACAATGGATATGGCCACACCACCGATATTTAATCATGATTCAGATGAAGATGGTTGTTTTGCCATGGGTACACCAATTGAAATTACCTATTTGAATCCTATAACAACATCGGAAGTAACAGATTGTGGTTCTGGCACCGTGAACGTAAATGTGAGCGGTGGATTTCCTGAATTCTTTACTGGTAATTACAATTTAACGAATACAGGATCAGGTACCTTAAGCGCTACAACAATAAATAACAGTGGAGGTTCAGTAATAATATCGGGATTAATCAATGGAGATGCCTACAATTTAAGTATTACAGATGAAAATGGTTGTTCTCACGTATTCTCTGGGATTTTCACCTGTTTTGAATGTGGAAGCTGTACAACTCCTGATTGCCTTATTGCTGGTGCGTATCCCGACTATGAAACCGCAGCTGACCCTATGAATCAGTGTTCACAAATAAACTTGATGGCCTCAAACCCTGTGAATGATGGTGTGTTTACTTCTTACCATCAAGTGGTCTCTTCTCCAGATGGAACCCTTGGCGTTATTATAACTTCAGGAGTAAATGATGTAGGAGCAGGGTCATGCACAGTAAATCGTTTGGCGAACTTGTACCCAATAAACGGACCCTGCACGATTGGAACAGGAATAGTTCCTATTCCTCCCGCACAAGGCTGGCTTCCTATTTACAACCCTGAATTTACAGGTTTAACGCCCAATACCACGTATATCCTTCAAGTGACATTCACTGTGCCATTGGGATGCGAATTAGTGGATCACTGCGAATCATATTACTACCCAGAAATATGTCAAATCACAGACATCTCAGGAGTCATTTTGAACTGCGACCCCGTCGACAATACCTATAGCGCTGAAGTAACCGTGAGCTACTCATCGAACCCTGAAAATGGAACACTTGACATCTATATGCCAGATTCACATTCTTTCGCCATTACCACAAGTCCCCAAACATTAGTTATCGATGGACTTAGCGCAGACGGTCAAATGGTTGATGTTAGTGCAGCATTTAGTGACGAAAACAGTTGCTCTTCTACGGCCCTTGATTTATTTGAAGCACCAAGTATTCAAGATTGTGGAATTATTATCCCAACAGCATTTACACCTGACGGAGATAATACAAATGATGTTTGGGAATTGGGCGGTATTGACTTAATCTATCCAGAAAACAAGGTATATGTATACAATAGATGGGGTAACTTAATTTTTGAAAGCCCTTCAGGTGCTTATGAACAAAACCCGTGGAATGGAACTTTCAATGACGAAGTCCTTCCCGTTGGTTCGTTTTATTATATCATAAATTACAATGACAGTTTTACAGATGCTAGTAATGGAACGGTAAGTATACTAAAATAAAAAGCCCCCATAATGGAGGCTTTTTAAATTGAAACTTAAACATAAAGAGATTATTTAACAACCAATTTTCGTGTAGCTACGGAGGACTGGTTTTCTAAAAGATTAATGAAGTATATACCTGGATTTAATTCACCTGTCTCATATTTTGTTACCATTGCAACATCCATTTTTTCAACAATCTGGCCACTGGCACTTATTATTGTAAGCTGATCTAAGTTCTCATTTGACCATGTTACTGTTGCAATTGTATTTGTTGGATTTGGATAAATTTTAACATCGTGATTCGAAATCTCATCAATTCCTACTGAGCTTAAATCTTCTATGGTAACATTTACCTGCGTCATACATAAATTGAAGTCAGTAATAGTCACCTCATAAAAACCTTCGGTTACGTCATACAAATCTTCAGAATCGGCTCCTGTATTCCAATCAAATGAATAAGGCGCCATTCCTCCGTAAACAGTAAGGTTAAGATTTGAAAGTTCATCTTGAAATATTGGCTCATCAACCATCAATTCTGCCTGAATCAATTCTGGCTCAAGAACTTCGTACGAGGCAAAAGATTCACAACCATTTCCATCCGTGACTTTTACGCGATAGGTCCCTGCATGAAGTTCATTTATGTCTTCAGTAATCGCACCGTGAATCCATTCAAAGGTATAATCAGGCATTCCCTCAACAACAGTTATGTCTATAGCACCTGTTGCCGTTCCGTTGCAGTTTACATGCTGAATTTGTTCTTCGATTAAAACAGGAACGAAAGACTCAACATCAACTTCCAAGCTTGCGGTACAACCTATGGCATCTGTAACTGTTAAAGCATAAGAACCTGAAGGAACATTCAAAAGGTTTAAACTTTCTGAACCATTTGACCAAAGCGCATTAAAAGGAGCATTCCCTCCTGTAATGTCGATAATAACATCACCACCAATCTGACCACAAGAAACACTTACCTCTGGATCTAACTCAAACACACTAAATTGTGCTGCTAATTCGACTGCTGCTCCCGCATCCAATCGACCTTCGCCTATCAATCCGATATAATTTGGATTTAAAGCATCTGTATTAAAAGAAGAACTTTTCAATATCCACTCGATATCATCATTAGTCAAACATGGATTAACATCTAATAATAAGCCAACAGTACCAGTCACGTGCGGAGCCGCATATGATGTTCCCGATGCCACAATATTCCAATTAGGAGCAGGGCTAATCGTAAGATCGTAACCAGGAGCACTTAAATCAACCATCGCATTATGTTGGTGTGTTGAAGATGCATTTCCTTCAATGCGCTCATGATTATTATTTGGACCAATACTCGTTACTGAAAAAACATGATTACAAGATGCAGGGTAAACTAAACTCTCAGCACTTCCACAAGTAGAACCATTTCCAGCAGCAGCGACGATAAATGTTCCATTTTCATAAACCTCATCAATAATATCTTGAACATATTGACTGAATTCACAACCTGAAGTCCAACTAAGGTTCACAACTTTATGTCCAGCATAAGATGCCGCTAAAACTTCATTGTAATTCATTTGGTAAAATGCCAAAGAACTATTATAACCGATATGACTTTGCAGTAACTCATTATTCGTTTCTCCCGCTGCAATAATTGAAACGGCCGTACCATGTGTCGATGATGTTAAGTTTGAAGTATCATAATAAATAACCTGATTAACCAACTCAGGGTGGGTTACATCTATGTTCTGATCAGAAATTGCGATTGAAACAGAAGCGTTACCAACAGAATAATCCCATGCATTCTCAGCATTAATTAAATCTAACGAATAATCAGAAGATGTATTACCATAATCATTTGGAGTATGCAGTGTTTTGTATTCTGGTGCATATTCAACAGAAGATAGCGCCGGAAGTTTAGAAAGCTCATAAAAAAGGATTTCTTTATCCTGAGCAGAAGTAAACTCATAAACTTTCAAAAGCTTTTCAGACCTTGAAGCAGGAACGGCACGTTGAACAGTCTTAATATTTAGGGCTTTGAGTACATTGTTCAATTGAGCATCATTCGAAACAAGCTCTCCTTCCTGATTTATAAAAGGCACATCGTTCACACTTGATATAGTTGCCCATACTTTGTTTTGAAAAGAATCGATTGTAGAATCAACATTGTTTACCTCTACAACTCCAGCAAAAAGCGAAAATGCTGAGAGCATGATGAATGTAAATGATAAGGAAAAAGTTTTAATAGCATTTAAAGTTTTCATATCGAGTTGTTTTAAATAGTTGGAACAAATCTCCATGAAGTTCTTTGATGAATAAAAAATTTGAGATACTAAGGATGAAAAATACGAGGGGCTACGAAATAATGAATACGTAAAGAACACGCAAGAGATAAGTAAGAATACTTAGCTGAAAATGAAAATGCAAGCTTATTTTTGAGAAAACCGAAAGAGTATAATTGCCGTGAAAGCGAAGAAAACATTGGGTATCCATACAGCAACGAGTGATGGGAAACCAAGGTTTAGAGCCGCTACAGTTAACATTTTCATCGCAAAAATATAGACAAATACAATTCCTAGCCCAATGGCGATGTTTACCCCGATCCCACCTCTTCTCTTTTGAGAAGCAACTGAAACTCCAATAAGCGTTAATATATATGCCGCAAAAGGATAAGAAGTCCTTTGGTGAAGCTCAATTTCATAAAGCGGTACAATTGATGACCCTTTTGCACGCTCTCTTTGAATAAATGATTTTAATTCACTAAAAGACATAGTCTCGGCCGTATTTTCTCTCTGGGCCATATCTGATATACTAAAGTTAAAAGTCGTATCCAATTTTTTAATATGTCTTATAGATATAGAATCTTTAAAAAATCGTTTTTCATAAAAGTCGTGAAGTTCCCATTTCTTGGAATTTGGAATGTTTAAAGCATATCTTGATTTTAGAAAATAAATGGGTGCTCTATTTGAAGACCATTTTTGAAAAGTAAAATCATTTACTCTTCCGTCACTATTCGTATAATTTGAAAAATAGACAGACTCATTTCCTGGGAATTCTGCATGATAGTCTCTCACCACCATGGCGTCTCGGTAGTATTTCTCTTCAAAGGACAAGCGAACTTTATTAGCCCTTGGTACTAAAAAGTGGTTAATTCCTAATGAAAAAAACATAAGTATTGTCGCAGAAATAAAATAAGGTCTTAGATAACGAGATAGTGGTTTACCACTGAACCAAATTGGAATAATCTCAGTATCCTTCGCCATAATGGTTGTAAACCAAATGACAGAAAGAAATACAATCATAGAGGTGAACATATTACCATAAAGAATGATGAAGTTCAAATAATAATCAAAAATGATTTCACTCAATGGTGCTTCATTGGATATAAATTCACCCAATTTTTCAGACACGTCAAAGACTATAGCAAACATCATAATCACACCCAGCATAAAAAAGAATGTGGAAAGGAATTTTTTAATGATATATCGATCAATAATAGAAAGCATCAGAGACGTCTATTCATTTGTTTAACCATTGTATTTTTCCATGAGGTAAAACTGCCATCTATTATTCGTCTTCTAGCCTCTTTCATAAGCCTGAGATAAAAAGCTAGGTTATGAATTGTCGCTATCTGCATTCCTAAAAATTCTCCAGATTTTAATAAATGACGCAGATACGCCTTGGAGTAATGCAAATCAACATAACAATCACTCTCCTCGTCGATAACAGAGAAATCAGTTGACCATTTCTTGTTCTTTATATTAATCGTTCCGTTTGCTGTAAACAATAGACCGTGTCTTGCATTTCTCGAAGGCATTACGCAATCAAACATATCTACACCCAAAGCAATACATTCCAATAAATTCCATGGCGTTCCTACCCCCATTAAGTACCTTGGTTTGTCTTTTGGTAAAATCTCAGTAACCAAGGCTGTCATCTCATAAAGATCCTCTTCTGGCTCGCCTACAGAAAGGCCTCCAATTGCATTACCTACAGCATCAAATGAAGAAATAACTTTTGCCGATTCTTGTCTCAAATCTTTATAGGTACTTCCTTGAACTATTGGAAAAAGTGACTGCTCAAAACCATAATTACATGATGTATTTTCCATTTGTTCCATGCATCGCTTTAACCACCTATGGGTCATACCCATAGAGTTTTTGGCGTATCCGTAATCACAAGGGTATGGTGTGCATTCATCAAAAGCCATAATGATATCTGCTCCTATACTTCGCTGAATATCAATTGCACGCTCCGGTGTAAAATAATGGTAACTGCCATCAATATGGGATTGAAACTTCACCCCTTCTTCTGTTATTTTTCTTGAACCTGACAGAGAATATACTTGATACCCCCCACTATCAGTGAGTATTGGCCTATCCCAATTCATGAATTTATGCAAGCCACCTGCATTTTCAATTATATCTGTACCAGGTCGCAGGAATAAATGATAGGTATTACCTAAAATTATTTCTGCTTGAACATCCTGCTTCAATTCTCTTTGATGAACACCCTTAACAGTCCCTGCGGTGCCCACAGGCATAAATATTGGAGTCTCAATTTCGCCGTGATCCGTAAAGAGCTTTCCGGCCCGCGCTCCAGAATTACTGTCCTTATTTAAAATATCGAAGTGCATAAAAATGTTAATAACAATATGTGTCAAAGATACATTGAAATCATTTCATAAGTCATATTTGTAAAAGCAATATACATGAACTTCATAAAGCAATATATCAACGATGAATTTAACGCAGTCTTATTGGGCGTTTTCATACTAACGATTCTAATTCAATTGTATTATGTCCTCCTGATATTTAGAAAACTTGCCTTTTACAAGAATAAACCAAAAAACATCTCGAATTCAATTCCAATCAGTATAATTATTTGCGCGCGCAATGAAAGTGATAAACTATTTTCCAATTTACCTCATATTCTGGAACAGCGCTATCCAAATTTCGAAGTCATAGTGGTAAACCACCAATCTATTGATAATAGTAAAGAAATACTTGATGCATTCTGTCAGCAATATGACAATCTTAGAATAGTTGAACTCCACCAGGACAAACACCTACGACCCGGTAAAAAACTACCGTTAACAGTC
This sequence comes from Crocinitomicaceae bacterium, assembly GCA_029251865.1. Classification (GTDB taxonomy): domain Bacteria; phylum Bacteroidota; class Bacteroidia; order Flavobacteriales_D; family Crocinitomicaceae; genus UBA952. Next base: position 36,254 of record JAQXCN010000013.1, read on the forward strand.
GGGATAAAAGCAGCAAAAAATGCCCATATTCTTCTAACAGATGCTGACTGTGTACCTTCATCAAAATTATGGATTCATCATATGGCGTCAAGTTCAAGTGCTAATGAAATAGTACTCGGTTATGGGCCCCTCATTCAAAAACCTGGTTTGCTGAATAAACTCTTGCGCTTTGATACGGCATGGATTGGTATAAATTATTTATCCATGGCCTTGCATAAAAAGCCTTATATGGGAGTAGGCCGCAATTTAGCATATACGCAGGAGACTTTTTTTACTGTAAATGGGTTTAAATCCCATTACGCGATTGCATCCGGTGATGATGATTTATTTATTCAGGAAGCGACCAGAAATAAACAAAATTACGCTATTCAAATTGAACCTGAATCCTATATGTTTTCTCCTGCTAAGGAGACATTGACCGAATGGATCAAGCAAAAATCTAGGCACTATACAACCACACCAAAATATAGGTTTATTAAAAAACTATTGTTAGCAATCTACCCTATTTCATTGATTCTTGCTTGGATTTCTTTCGTTTCTTTGATTTTACAGGAGGTATACCCCTATCACTTAGGATTTATAATGGTTGTGTTTTATGCCATAAAATGGTTTATACAAGGGAAATCGCTCCTTCAATTACAAGAGAAAAAATTTGCGCTATTTTTTCCTTTGTGGGATATGATTTATGCACTTATAATCCCAATGATATATGTTATTGCAAAAAATAAAAAGAATGCTACATGGTAGAAAAAAGTCATTTATCCGATAAAGCAAAATACGACTTAAACCTTGTTGAGGCGGCAATTAAAGGAGATCAGCTTGCCTATGCAGATCTCATGGAGCGTTACCGCGAATCTATTTATTATATGATGCTCAAAATGGTTAAAAATCCTGATGATGCAGATGATTTAACTATTGAGGCATTCGGAAAAGCATTTAATCGTCTTCCTCAATATTCACCAAGTTTCGCATTTAGTACCTGGCTCTTCAAAATTGCATCAAATAATTGTATTGATTTCATTCGGAAGAAAAGAATCAAAGTAACTTCTATGGATAGTGGTGTGAGAACGGATAATGGTGATGTCATTCAAATAGATACAAAATCAAACAATCTGAATCCTGAAGAAACATTTATTCAAGACCAACGTGTTATTCATATGAGATTGCTAGTGAGCAAACTAAAACCAAAATATAGAGACCTTGTAGAAATGAGATATTTTAAAGAATTGAGCTACGAGGAGATCGCTACAGAATTAAAACTTCCACTTGGCACAGTCAAAGCTCAACTTTTTAGAGCCAGAGATTTCCTGGCGGGAATGGCTGAAAAGACAAAAGACTCCATTTAAATGGATGATTTAAAACAATATTTTCCTGATTTATCCTCCGTTCAAATTGATCAACTTGATCAACTACCCCGTATTTATGAGGAATGGAATGCTATGATAAACGTGATTTCACGTAAGGATATGATTCACTTTAAAGAAAGACATCTACTGCACTCTCTTGGGATTCAGAAACATTCAAACTTTGAAAAAGGAAGCTATATTCTAGATATCGGGACAGGAGGTGGATTTCCCGGCGTACCATTAGCAATAGTAAATCCAGAATGTCAATTTGTTCTTCTCGATTCTATCGGAAAGAAATTAAAGGTAATTGAGGAAGTTAAATCAAAACTGAATTTAAAGAATATTAGCACGATTCATTCTAGAGTAGAAGAGCACACTGGTGCATACAACTATATTGTTAGCAGAGCGGTGACAAACCTGCCTAAATTCATTCAGTTAACTAAACATCTCATCCCAAAAGAAAGCAAGGATTTTCGTGGAATTTACTACCTGAAAGGCGGAGAATTTAATGATGAACTAAATACAATTCAAATGAAGCACAAGGTTTACGATCTTCAACTTTGTTTTGAAGGGGCTTTCTTTGAAACAAAAAAAGTTATTGAATTAACGCATTAATTTAAAAGGACTGGGTATATCAGACTAAACGAGGGAATATCTGCATAGAACAACTCATCTGAACTCAGATCTCGAAAGAAAAATTTACCGTACATCATTCCCATTGAAACAACCATTTCGCAGCCACTTACGTAACTAAACTCTTCGTTAGGCATGAGCGTAGGTGTTTCACCAACAACACCTTCTCCGCTAATCGTTGAAATACCATGTAACAAATGAAGAACGTGCCATTCTCGTGACAAAAGTTGAACAGGATAACTAAGACGATTACATATGGTTATCTCGTAGTTGTAAAAGAAGTTGGAATCTGCCTCTGTAAAAAGATCTTTTCGAAACCAACTGGAGACTGAAATTTCAATACCTTTAGTCTGCGTATGCATCATAAAATAAAGTTATTCTATTCTATTCATATATCCATAAAAATAAATGATTTTAACTTTGAATTGCTCAGTAATTGCCTACTATTGATTATTTTATGTTGTATGTAAAAAAAAGAAAAGTAAATACTTTTCTGTGACGCTATTCGATTTGATGATTCGTTTTCTATCCCTACTATTTAGAACAGTTCTAAATTATTATTTTAAAGGATAATATTATCACCCATTACCTTACTACGCTTAGGAATTTCGTAATTTTGTCACCTAATTATAATTGCAATTTTCATGTCCAATACAATCAGTATTCGAAAAGGTCTGAATATCAGACTTGTAGGAGAAGCAAAGAAAGAAATTAAAGATATCCCAGTTTCTAAAACTGTAGGGGTTTCACCCCTTGATTTTCATGGGTTAACACCAAAGCTTGTAGTCAAAGAAGGTGATAACGTTCAAATTGGAGATGTTCTGTTTTTCGACAAAAAAGAAGCCTCAGTAAAGTTTATTAGTCCTGTCAGTGGAACCATTGAATCGATTGTTCGTGGTGAAAAACGAAGAATATTAAACGTTCTTATTGCCACAGATGGTAAACAAACGGCCAAAAAATTTGATGTTTCTAAAGCAGCATCATTTAATTCTGAAGAAACTAAAGCCTTATTACTAGAAACTGGATTCTGGAGTTCTATCAAACAAAGGCCGTTGGATGTCATTGCAAATCCGAATAACGAAGCCAAAGCCATGTTTGTATCTTCGTTCGACTCTGCACCTCTAGCACCTGACTATGAATATATTTTGGGTGACGACATAGATAACCTTCAAAAAGGTTTTGATGCGCTTTCAACATTGACAGATGGTAAAGTTCATTTGAGCAGTAGGCCAAATTCAATATTTAGTAAAATAAATGGTGTGAAGCATCATACATTTGATGGCGTTCACCCAGCCGGTAATGTAGGAACCCAAATGCACCATATCGATCCTGTAAACAAAGGAGAATTCGTTTGGTCCATAAACATACAAGAAGTTGCAGCCATTGGAAGATTGATCAATGAAGGTACGGTGTCATCATCACGAAAAATAGCTCTTACTGGATCGGAACTTAAAAATCCAACCTATGTTAATGTATCCAAAGGGACAGAGATGAGCGCCATCCTCGACAAAGGTATTGTAGGTTCAAATGTGAGATATATTTCAGGAAATGTTTTAACTGGCGACCAAAAGAATCCGACAGACTTTATCGGATATTATCACAATCAAATCACTGTTATTCCAGAAGGCAACGAGTATAAATTCTTTTTGACTAGTGGATGGTTAGGCCATGGGTTTGATAAATTTTCAAACTCCAGATTATTCCCGACATTTTTGCTGCCTAAAAGCAAAAAATTCACGTTGGATACAAATACGAATGGAGAAGAAAGAGCTTTCGTTGTTTCTGGTGAACTTGAAAAGGTATTTCCCTTTGACATCTTACCCGTGCAATTAACAAAAGCAGCGATTACGCAAGATATAGATGGAATGGAAAACTTAGGGATTTACGAAGTTGCTCCAGAAGACTTTGCCCTTTGTGAATACGTTTGTACTACTAAAATCAATATACAAGACAAAATAAGACAAGGACTAGACTTGATTGCTAGTGAATGTATGTAATTAAAAAAGAGAACTGTGAAATTTTTAGAAAAATATTTACATAAAATGGAACCTCACTTTATAAAAGGTGGGAAATACGAAAAGTGGAATCCATTATTTGAAACTTTAGCTACGTTTGCTTTTACACCGAAGTTGGTTACTACAAAAGGAACCCACATCCGAGATGGTGTTGACCTAAAGCGGACTATGTTTACTGTTGTTATTGCCTTAATACCATGTTTACTTTTCGGTATTTACAATACAGGGCATTGGGAATATGCGGTAGCTGAAGGGAATAGGGATATTCCATATTTTGCGGAAATGGGTGCTAAATTCCTTACTGGTTTGACAATTGTGCTACCTGTAGTAGTCGTATCATACGGTGTCGGTCTAACGATTGAGTTTATTTTTGGAATGCTTCGTGGCCATTCTCTTCACGAAGGGTTTTTGGTCTCAGGGATGCTTATTCCGCTTACTATGCCTGCTGATGTTCCATTGTGGATGGTCGCCATTGCTACGGCCTTTGCAGTAATAATCGGTAAAGAAATCTTTGGTGGAACAGGTATGAATGTAGTTAATATCGCTCTAACTGCCCGTGCTTTCCTTTTCTTTGCTTACCCAACGTCAATGTCAGGTGATAAAGTTTGGATGTCCGGTTTGGGCGACAAAATGTCGACAAATTCAGCTGATTTAGATGGCTTTTCGGGAGCCACCGCACTCGGTGATCTTGCCTCCTTTATGTCAGACAAAGCGACGGTTGCAGGAGAAACTGTTCAATCAAGTATGGCGCTTCAAAACTTCTCCACAGAGTATGGAGTATGGGAATCCTTTGTGGGAATGATTCCTGGTTCAATTGGCGAAACCTCTACTCTAGCCTGTTTGATTGGTGGACTATTACTAGTGTTGACAGGAGTTGGTTCATTAAGAATCATTCTTTCCTTTTTTGCAGGTGGTTTTGTAATGGGATTACTTTTAAATGCTATCGGTGGAAACCCATATTTAGACCTTGCCGCTCACCATCACCTTGTAATCGGAGGTTTCGCTTTTGGTGCGGTGTTCATGGCTACAGACCCAGTTACTGCATCGCAAACCGCTTTCGGAAAGATTATCTACGGTTTCCTTGGAGGTTTATTAGCGATTATGATTCGTGTATTGAACCCGGCCTATCCCGAGGGCGTATTCTTAGCGATACTCTTTATGAATATTATGGCACCTATTATAGATCACTATATTATTCAGGCAAATATTAATAGAAGACTTAAAAGACTTAAAACAGCATAAATATGGCACTTAATAAAGAATCAAATGGATTCACTTTTGGATTTGCGATTGTACTTGTAGTTGTTCTAGGGGTTATACTCGCATCCTTAGCAGAAGGCTTAAAACCACTTAAGGAAAAGAATGTACGCGTTAAAAAACAAATCGATATTCTTTCAGCGATGATGGATGTTGAGAAGGAAGGAATTGACCGTTCAAATGCTATTGAAGAATTCCCTAAGTACGTTGACTTGTCAGAGGCCGTAATACTTAACAACGTCGGTGAAGAAGTTTCCAAAGGAAAGGCAGCTTTTGAAGTTGACATTAAAAAAGAATACAGAGATAAAAATCTAAAAGAAGAAGATAAAAAGTTCCCTTTGTTTATTGCGCGAGACAAAGAAAAAAACACGCGATACATAATACCTGTCGTGGGAAAGGGTCTATGGGGACCAATATGGGGATATATTTGCTTAGAAGAAGATATGAAAACAATTTTAGGCGTTTCTTTCGATCACAAAACTGAAACACCAGGTTTAGGTGCCGAAATTAACAAGCCTTTCTTCATGGACAGATGGAAAGATTCTGAAATAAGTGATTCTTTAGGAAACTTCCAAAAATATGAAGTAGTAAAGGATAATTCAGGTTCTGCTTATCCGAGTAAAGTTGATGGAATTACCGGAGGAACTATAACATCTAAAGGCGTAGAAGAAATGGTTAACCGCAGTCTTCAAATCTACTCTAACTACTTTAAGAACTTAAATTCAAAATAATATGAGTGCCGATAAAAAATCTTCTGAGCCATTATTTTCGAAAAAAAATAAAAAGCTAATTACCGATCCTTTAACAGACAATAACCCAGTAACCATTCAGGTATTAGGTATTTGTTCCGCACTTGCGATTACCGTGCAAGTTAATCAGGCTATTGTAATGTCCATGTCCGTATTGTTCGTGATTATAATGGGGAACTGGATTGTTTCGATGTTGCGAAATTTAATTCCTTCGAGAATTCGGATTATTGTCCAATTATTGGTTGTTGCATCTTTGGTAATTATTGTAGATCAAGTTTTAGCAGCCTTTTTACCTGATTTATCCGCAAAACTCTCTGTTTTCGTTGGATTAATTATCACCAACTGTATTATTATGGGACGCTTAGAAGCGTTTGCAATGGCGAACAAGCCTTGGCCTTCTATCCTTGATGGATTTGGTAATGGCCTTGGGTATGGGGCAATACTCATATTAGTTGCTGTATTTAGAGAGCTCTTTGGATCTGGAACACTAATGGGTTTTCCTATATTCGGAAATGCCCTTCCCGGAGAAGAATCAGGATTATATGCAATGGGATATCAAAACAACAACCTAATGATTTTACCCCCAATGGCTTTGATTATTGTAGGTGTGATTATTTGGGTTCAAAGATCTAGAAACAAGGCTCTAATTGAAGAGCATTAAAATAAAGAATTATGGAAAGTACTCTTGATATATTTGTTAAAGCAATTTTTTCTGAGAATATGATTTTCGCATATTTCTTGGGAATGTGCTCGTACCTTGCTGTTTCCAAAACAGTTAAGACAGCTGTTGGACTCGGAGCGGCGGTTATCTTCGTTTTAACCGTAACGGTTCCTGTGAACTTTCTCCTTGAAAATTATGTTTTAAAGGCAGGAGCGTTGGAATGGTTGGGAGCTGAATATGCTGAATTAGATTTAAGCTTTTTATCTTTCATCATGTACATTGCCGTTGTTGCATCAATTGTTCAATTAGTTGAAATGTTAGTAGAAAAATTTGCACCTGCGTTATATGGAGCACTGGGTATATTCTTACCCTTAATTGCCGTGAACTGTTCGATTCTTGGCGGCGCCTTGTTTATGCAAGAACGACAATATTCTACGATTTTGGATGCCACTGCCTTTTCTTTAGGTTCTGGTATTGGGTGGTTTATAGCCATTGTTGCAATAGCCGCAATACGCGAAAAATTGCGCTATTCGAACGTCCCAGGGCCATTAAGAGGATTGGGGATTACATTTATTGTAACAGGACTTATGGGTATGGCATTCATGAGTTTCATGGGTATTAAATATGGTGAAGAGGCTCCGAGTGAGGATGTTGAAACTGTAACTACAATGATTGACACAAATAAAGAAAATAACATTAACTAACCATCATGGGAACTATTCTGATCATAACCTTAATTGCATTTCTAACGGTCATACTTTTGTTGACCTCAATGCTATTGTTTGTAAAAGCTAAAATTTCACCAAAAGGGAAATTAGTGATTGATATTAACGATGGGGAGAAAATACTAGAAGTTGATGGTGGTGGTACATTACTCGGTACTCTAGGAAGTTCAGGTATATTTTTACCATCTGCATGTGGTGGTGGTGGAACATGTGTTCAGTGTGTTTGTCAAGTAAATGAGGGTGGCGGAGAAATTCTACCAACAGAAGCACCACATTTTTCGAGGAAAGAAATTGCCTCGAATCACAGACTTGGATGTCAAGTTAAGGTCAAAGAAAATATGAAAATTCATATCGAAGAGGAAGTTCTTGGTATTAAAGAATGGAAGGCAAAGGTTTCTTCGAACTACAATGTAGCGACCTATATCAAAGAATTTATTGTTGATATTCCAGAGGATATGAATTATAAAGCTGGTGGATATATTCAAATCAATATTCCAGAAACTGAAGTGAAGTTCGCTGAAATGGATATCACAGCGCATCCTCAAGACCACCCTGGTGAACCAAAGAAATTCGAAAAAGATTGGTCAGAGGGTAAATTTGCCATGCGAGATTTAGTCATGAAGAATAGCGAAGAGGTCGTGAGAGCATATTCTATGGCATCTTACCCTGCAGAAGGTAGAAAGATTATGTTGAATGTACGGGTAGCAGCACCACCATGGGATAGAGCCAATGACAAATGGGCAGATATAAATCCAGGTGTTGCCTCGTCTTATATTTTTGGTCTTAAAGAAGGTGACGAAGTAACTATTTCAGGTCCTTATGGTGAATTCTTCATAAATGAATCTGATGCCGAAATGTTATATATCGGTGGTGGTGCTGGAATGGCACCTATGAGATCTCACCTTTATGAGCTATTCAAGACACTCAAAACCGGAAGAAAAGTTTCCTATTGGTATGGTGGTCGTTCAAGAGCTGAACTATTCTATATTCACTACTTCAGAGATTTAGAAAAGGAATTTCCAAATTTCAAATTCTATCTCGTCTTATCGGACGCTCTCCCTGAAGACAATTGGATAAACAAGGAAAACTGTGAAGACGAAAAAGGAGATGGTTTCTCTGGGTTTGTACACCAGGTAGTTATGGATCAATATTTATCCAAACATGATGCTCCAGAAGATCTTGAAGTTTATTTCTGTGGTCCACCAATGATGAATCAAGCGGTCATAAAAATGTGTGACGATTGGGGTATTCCTGATGAAAATGTAAGGTTTGACGACTTTGGAGGATAGATTTTATTGAAGTAGAACGCCAGCCAATATATCTATTTCTTTTTCAGTATTGTAAGAATGAAGGCAAAGGCGCAAACGTGATTTACCTGCAGGAACTGTGGGAGGATAAATCCCCTTCGTATGGATTCCAACGGATTTTAATTGTTCAACGCGCTGTTCTAGCAGTTCTTTATTATTGAATTCTAAAATTTGAATGGGTGAAGTTTCAGCAGATAAAAAACTCAAAGACGAACATCTTTCTCTGAAATAATGAATCCTTTTTTTTAAGGTAAAAATACTTTCTTCAATAGATTTGTGGGTGACCAAAGCTGCAATATCTTGATAAAATGTTGGTGGTAAGGCAGTAGAATAAATAAAGCCTCGAGAAAAGTTAATTAAAAATTCCTTTAATGTTTGAGAGCCCAAGACAACAGCACCGTGAGCACCGTATGCTTTTCCAAAAGTTATAATTCTTGCAAATACCTGAGGTGATATATTTGACTCAAAGCATAAGCCTTTCCCTTGTAACCCATAAACTCCTCCTGCATGCGCTTCATCGACAATCAAATACGCATTATTGATCGCACATAAATTTGCAATTTCAGATAATGGAGCAATATCCCCATCCATTGAGTATAATGATTCTATGAGCACATAATTTATTTTGGCTTTACTCTTTTTTAATTTGAAACGAAGGTCCTCAACATCATTGTGCTTGAATGCAGTTGATTTGGAGAATGATAAACGTATACCATCTCTTGAACTTGCATGAATGTATTCATCGTAAAATACTTCATCCTCTCTCTGTAATATTGCTGAAAGCAACCCGAGATTTGCAACATATCCGGAATTATATACCAACGCTGATTCTGATTTAAAGTGAGTTGCTAAATTATACTCACAAAGCTCTGCTTGCTTGGAATTACCAGATAGTAAACGCGAACCAGTTGCTCCATTAGAAATAGGAGTATGCCCACTAATCTTAACTTGAGAAAGACCTATATAATCATTGGAAAAGAAATCTATACCATCCCCAGGAACTTGAAGGGACCTTAGCGTTCCTGTTGACTTGCGTTTGAGCAGCTTATCAAGCAAGCTCTCATTCATCTAGAGACTCAACTTTAGTTACTGTTCTTGGCTGAAAATATTTTTCTGATTTCTTCTCTTTTGCTTTAGCGTATGCCGCTTCTCGCTCTGCTGCGACTCTCTTTTTTTCAATTAAGATTGGATCTGGATTTGTTGTAGGTTGCTCCCCATCTGCAAAAGATTCTTTAGCTACTAAACCTAGTATTGAGAACATCTCTTTATCTTCATTAAACTCAGGATTAGGAGTTGTCAACAACTTGTCACCCGCAAAAATAGAGCCTGCACCTGCCATAAAACAGAGTGCCTGAGCCTCCATAGACATTTTCGTACGTCCAGCAGAAAGACGAACAATAGAACCTGGAAATGCAATCCTTGTTGTCGCTACCATTCTTATTAGTTCCCACTGTTCAATTGGCTTTTGATCTTCTAAGGGTGTACCTTCTACAGCTACAAGAGCGTTAATCGGAATAGATTCGGGTGGATTCTCCATCTCCATGTAACTCATAAGTAGACCAATACGATCTTCCTCAGTTTCTCCCATACCGATAATACCACCAGAACAAACAGAAATCCCAGCTTTTCTTGCGTTATCTATAGTATCTAGACGTTGCTCATATTCTCTTGTAGATATGACATCAGAATAAAACTCTTTTGAACTATCTAAATTGTGATTATAGGCAAATAAACCTGCGTTTTTCAATCGCTTCGCTTGATTCTCGTTCATCATTCCGAGCGTACAACAAACTTCCATCCCCATGTCATTGACACCTTGAACCATTTCAACAACCTTGTCGAAATCTCTATTGTCCTTAACCTCTCTCCATGCCGCACCCATACACAATCTAGATGAGCCATTTGTTTTTGCGTTTTTTGCTTGTTCCAAGACATCTTCGACCTTCATAATACCTTCAGCATCGACATCAGTATGGTATCTCGCTGCTTGCGGACAATAGCCGCAATCTTCAGGACATCCTCCTGTTTTAATACTCAACAAAGAAGACATTTGAACCTCTCTTGGATTGTGGTATTTACGATGAACAGTAGCTGCCTCAAAGACAAGCTCTAATAAAGGCTTTTGATACAAGGCCAAAAGTGATTCTTTATTGGAATAGTCAGGATTAAATTTCATACCACAAATATAAATAAAGTGCTTAATCTAATGACAAGAAATTACGAAGAGTCAGATAATTAGGATGATTCAAAAGAATCCCGCATTACATATCTTCTAAAAAACATGGTGTATGTTATTCTGCCGTTGCGCCAGCTTGGTCTAAATAAAGACGTACTGTGAATCTCAAAGTATTGGCAAGAGGACTCTGACGTCCATTTAATGAAGCTAAATAAGAAAAATCAATTGCGAACATATTGTATTTCAAGCTTGCTCCCAAATTCATAAATTGTCGGTTACCTTTATTTTTACTTTCAAAAAAGACACCTCCTCGAACGGCAAAAACATCATTGTACCACCATTCTGTACCAAAAGCAATATTTATTTCCGATAATTCTTCTCGAAATTTAGTTCCTTTTACCACCTCGAAATTCCCTTCGGAATCCGCAACCGGTACATCATTATCATCAACGACAACATTTCCAGGTGCATCATAAAAAGATTGTAGCATCCCATTTATTACACCAACATCAGGATTCATACCCGAGGTAAGAATATAATCTTCACCATCAAAATAATAGTTTGGTGGCGTCGGAACAAGAAGTTTTTGAAGATCTAAAGAAAAAGTTACTTTATTGTAGGCATCAAAATTCGCAAGAAAACTGTTACCAATCTTCAAATTCATAGGAATAAAATCTCGTGTTGCTAACTCAGAGTATGATACCTTATTTCCGATATTATTTATCGTTGTTGCAAAGGTGTAAACACCATCAAGATTGCCGATTTTAGCATCGTCATTGTAATATGTAAATGATAAATCTGCAGCACCAACAACACCAGGCTTGGTATTAACTCCACCAACTGTCAATCCACCTGTGAGGTTAGAATAAGCAAACTTTCCATTAATACCTAAACTAAGTTTTCTTGAAAGACGAAAAGCATATGCTCCCGTAATCTCAAATTCGCTAGGCTTATCGTCCCGTATGACATTACCAGAAGCATCAGTAAAGGTGATTTCACCTAAACTGAAATAACGAAGTGCACCTCCGATCGTGTGTGACTTGTTAATTTTGTAATAACCAGATAAATAAGAAAGATGAATATCGTTAGTCAATTGTCGTAACCAAGGCGTATAGGATAAACTTACTTCTGAGGTCTGTTCTGAAAAACTCAAAACTGAAGTATTCCAATATACAGAGGTAGAGTTCGGACTTAACGCTGTACCTGCATCTCCCATACCGCCGGCTCTTGAATCAGGCGTTATCGACATAAAAGGAAGTGCTGTTGTTATTGTATTCAATTGTAAATCTTCGTCTGTAACACCACTACCTCCTGTGGGCTGAGCTAACAGAGTTGAAGAAAATGAAACCAAAAAGAAGGTGAGGAAAAAGTACTTCATATAAAATTTAAATAGGTAATACATATACGTGAAAGAGGGCGATTTATTGTTGTTTCATTACAATATGACCAATTTTTCTGTCTTTTCAGCGGTTTGTCCGCTCGTGTCTTTTACTTTCACGCGGTAAATATAAACTCCTTTTGCCAATTGGTCACCATAATTATCCTTTCCATCCCAAAATAATTGATTCACACGAAAACCTTGCGTTGGAACAATCTCATTTAAAGTTTTTACTTGTCTACCTGAAACCGTAAATATTTGTATTTGGACTTCTAACTCGTTACATGCAAAAGAATGTTCAAACATGAATTCGGTTGAGCTTGTGAAAGGATTAGGATAGTTTAAGACATTCTGAAGCGTTAGGTTTTCAGTATCAACCACAACAAAGTCAATCGTGCTTTTTGAGGAATTATTATTTACATCCCACACTTTAAACTCAAGTGTATGCGGCCCCGGCGATAAACCGTCGAACTGAAAGCGTATTTCACCTGACTGGTATGAATCTAAATCCGCGACATAGAAATCATTAAGAATAACAGGCTCCGCGGAATTCCCATCTAAAATTGCTGTAATATCATGTCCAATTCCGTTACCAACGGTATTCACACCATTTTCATCAAAAATCTTTGCTAGTAAAATAGGTTCAAAATCAGTTTGCCCACCTGAAACAAAGTTCTCATCATTCATGAACAGGGTTATTTCTGGACCTATTGCATCAGAAATACCATTTGGATCGATACCACCAATGATTATTGAGGTATCATAGCCACCTGCATCTCGTTCATCAGTATATCCGTAGTAGCTTATCTTACCTTTGCCATAATTTAATGCAATATCTTTTGGCACTACAAATGAATATTCAAAAGCCCCGTTCGTCACAGATACTTTACCTTTGTAAATCACATTGCGCTGCAATTCATATTCAATCTCGGGAGAATAAAGATCTTGACCAAGCGTTTTTTGAAGCTTAATTTTATCAAAAATAGAAGGTGTTAAAATACCATTGAAATCACTTAATAAATTCCCCATATGGTCCTCTACATGCCCCTTCATTACAACTTTACTCAGTGCCCTAACGGTGTCAATAGCAATAGTAGGAGCTAAACCATTGATACTGTCTGTGACAACATTAAACCCTGGAGATGCTAACTTCAAAGCAGGATCACCGATAAGTGTAAAACTCCTTTTATTGTCACTTGACCCTGTCTCATTTTTGGTTCTCATCACAATATCTCCAAAGGCCAATGCACTGCCATCAGGATTGCGATCAAAAACGTTTTGAAAAAACTTATTTCCGGTTGTAGTATTCACTCCGAAGTAAACTGAACGTGTCGTTGTCATCAACGCAATTGCACCGCCATCAGGATTTAATGCAGCCCATTCTCCTGCAGAAACCCTCGCTGGATCGTCATACTTTGTAAATTCACAGGTTGCAGAAACGAATAGAGTGAGAGCATTAATATTGTTCCAACTATTAATCTGAGGAATCGTAACTACTCGTTCTTCCGCTAGACCTACCTCTCCGCCATGACCAACATAATTAAAAATGAGGGCACCACGCTGAATTCTATCTGTAATTGCATCTACAACCTCAGGATACCTTTGCCCTCCTGCACTTGTTTGCTGCGGAAAAGCGTCAAGATAAAGCTTGTCACAATTCATCTCATTATGATTCTGCTTGGTATGGATGTATTGCGGTTCTGTATCGTTATTAATAAAATATCCTGACTCTTCATCATCTGCAACTTGTACGTATTTTTGTCGCCAATCACCAAAGGTGTTTAGCGAATTATCCTCAAGACAACATGATGCGCCCGCATTTGCAAATAACTCCGAACCGTTTTTCATGTAATGTTCAATTTTATCAACTTGTTGTTCAGCTTGGGTTATTGTAGATGCTAAAATTCTTCCGATACCGATGTCTAATAAATCCGAACCAGAAATAGCCTCACCATCATCAAGCATACCGTAAAAATCATCAGTTACTAAGGCTGAGATATGATTCTCGCTGCTCTGCACCTGATAGGTTAACACAAAATTATTATTATCCGGAACCCTGTTCTTCGGATCAAATGTGCCGTCACCGAATAAAAGCATATACTTCGGAGCTGAATCTGGATTAGACTGGGAACGCTCGTAAAACATTCTAGCGAAGGAACGAATCGCCACCGCGTCTTGCCCACCAGAACTAAATTCATTGAATATTTGACGCGTAGTTACCACATGAACTGTAAGTCCGTTATTTCTATGTAATTCAGCAAGTCTATCCGCTTGAGATTTAAAATTTGGATGTGTTACTACAAGGTAGTCTGCTTGTTCAAGCCCGTGAAGATTTTGATGATCCACTGGAGCCACATATTCAGGACTAAAAAATGTACCACCATTGCTTGCTACATATTCTACATAAGTTATTGAATCCAAGAACTCAAAAACACCACCTAATAAATTACCAGATAATCGTTTCGGATTATGCCGATCTGTAATATCCCAAATAAACCCTGTGGAAGGGAAATTTTGAATTTGGAAATTTCCAATACCTAACTCTAGGTTTGTTAGGTTGCGAAAACCCATTTGGCTTCCGAAAAACTTTAGTGTTCTCCTCGTATTTAAGGAAATTCGATCCAGGTAGGTCAATACACTTGGGCTATTCCTTTGAATCGTGATTTTCAAAGGAACATTACCTGAAGACGGAGGATTGTTCAAGACAAATGCTTGCGAAGAACGTACATAATCAATTGAGGTATGCGGAAGTCCTTCATCGACTAGAGTTTCTCCATTCACTGAATATCTTTGAGCAGTTCCGCCTGGACTGGTTGCATTCGTTGCTATGGATGTCTTAAAGAAAACTGGAGCGCCCGATATGTCTGGAATTGCAAAATTAAATGTTTGCTCTAGGTCAATATCAAAGAGTTCACCATACCATCTCTGCCCCCCGCCAATCAGAGAAATCAAATCGTTTTCATAGCATGAACGAAAATCATAACTTGTTATGGTCTCAGTCGGTGCAGCAGTCACCGTTGCTTTATTACCTATTTCTAGTGGAGGCCTTTCCGGGTTGATGTTAACGAAATAATAGGAGTAATCTGAATATATGTTTTTGATTTGGTTAAAACCAGCAGTACCGTTTGGCACCCATCTATTTGGACCAAAACCGTAGAATAATATGTAATCGTTTTGATTAAAAGTATTGTCAGCAGCACCAACATATGCAACTGAATTCTGCGCCAAATCGTCAGTTCTTGGTAAACTGTTTAATTCTGGGAGCTTTCCATCTCCATTTCCATAAATGTGAACACTTTTAGGGTTTAGACCTGACATTTCTATACCCATCGATGAAAGTAAATCGTAATCAACCTTATAAATACCATCATTTTGAACAGCGATTTTATACCAGTCTCCAGATCCGAGCATAAGAACTGATTCACCTACAAAATCTTTTTGTACAACCTCAAAATTATTTTCTGCAAAAACTTGAACTGTCGTAATTCTTTTAATTAAACCCTCTTCTTTAATAAATGGAATTCCCGAAATGACAAGAAATACTTCGTGTGCTGATTTTGTAAACTTTATATCCAAAGGATTTTGCTCCAAAACACGCACATCCATTTGAGCGAGAAAATCAATTTCCGATTGGAGCGCATTTGCCGTTGAAAAAGTCACAGCGTTTACAGATAGACTTGAGCCCTTAAATTTTTTCTTGATGAATATTTTTGGTAAACCATTATCATAATGGACGCCCCCGAAATTTGGAGCCACAAAAGACTGCACTCCATCATCAAGAAGTATTGGTTTTTTCCATTCAATATTTTCGACATGGTTTTGCGAAAAGAAAAAAGTAACGGAAAAAAGAAAGAAAGAGAAAATTAAAATCTTATTCATAATCTGAAACAAACAATTGAATTGATAGTCTAAAAAACGCCAAAATATTCAAATTATTACAATTAATATACGATATTTGTAACCTTACAAACTATAATCACGTTAAGATTGTTCGTGACTAAACTCAATTGTGTGAAGAAAAAGCATTTATTCCTATTTGTTTTTGTGATCGCTTGTCTCTCGACAACGTCCTTAAATTCAGTACGTTCGCAAGACCCAACGTTTACGCAGTTTTTCTCTAATCCGATTTATTTGAACCCTGCCCTAGCAGGATCTTCAGGTTGTCCGAGATTTGCAATGAACTACAGAAATGAATGGCCGCAGCTTACAGGAAACTATGTTACCTACTCAGCGGCTTTTGATACGTATGCAAAAAGCATATCGGGTGGTATAGGTATTTTAGCGATGCACGACCAACAAGGTCAGGGAACAATATCTACGTCAATGCTCGGCGCCATTTATTCTTATAACTTAAAAGTAAATCGAAAATTTTCTTTGATGTTCGGGGCAAGAGCGGCATGGTTTCAAAAATTCTTGGATTGGGATAAGTTAACCTTTGGAGATATGATTGACCCAAGGAGAGGCTTTATTTATCAAACCGGAGATGTTCCAAGAGGAAACGGAAGAAGAGGATACTTTGACGCATCTGCTGGATTTGTTGGTTTTGGTAAAAACTTCTATTTTGGAGGTGCAATTCATCACCTGAATAGACCAGATGAATCAATGATTCTAGGTGAATCGAGACTTCCAATGCGATTTACAGGGCATGCTGGTGCTGACATCCCCTTAGGGAGAAAAGGCAGATACACAAGTACTACGAGTATAATGCCGAACATCATTTATCAGTATCAAAATGGATTTCAGGAATTGAACATTGGAACCTATATAAAATATGGAAACTTTACAGTTGGTGCTTGGTATAGAAATCGAGATGCCTTTATACTCTGTTTTGGAATAACAACAGATAAAATTAAATTGGGTTACAGTTATGATATTACCGTTTCTAAATTAGGAAATGGTATTTCTGGTGGTTCCCACGAAGTTTCGCTTGGTTTCAATCTAAAATGCAGAAGAAAGCCAAGAAACTTTAGAAAGATATCATGTCCTTCTTTTTAGGACTTTGTAACTTTTGATAAAATTTGAATTGTACATACGTTAATCATAGTCGACCATGAAAACTAAAAATTACATTAAAATAGCAAGTCTTTTCAGTGCCATTATTCTCCTAGGATCTTGTGCCAAAGAGCGCTCTACCTCAACGGGTTGGGAATATAACAACTACCAGAATGGAGGTTTTGAAAAGTTCGATGCAAAAGAACAAGAAACTGGTCCTGGTCTTGTATTCATTGAAGGCGGAACTTTCACAATGGGAAGCACGGAAGAGGATGTCATGGGTGACTGGAATAACAGTCCAAAACGTGCGACGGTTTCCTCGTTTTACATGGACAGAACAGAGGTAACAAACCTACACTGGACTGAGTACATGAATTGGATGAAACGCGTCTATTACAAATCATATCCGCACATTTATAAAAAATGTCTTCCTGATACACTCGTTTGGAGATCTCCTCTTTCCTACAGAGAGAAGTTTGTTGACTATTATCTTCGTCATCCTTCTTACAGAGATTATCCAGTTGTTGGTGTTTCTTGGTTACAAGCCAATGATTTCTGTAAATGGAGAACAGATCGTGTAAACGAAGCGATTTTAGTTAGAGAGGGTATTATTAAATGGCACTTTGCAAATACCTATGATCATGAGAATTCTGACGTTGGTGCTGCAAATAGAGCAAATTATGCTTCTATGACTTCTTCACCCGAAAATATGTTTTCCACTGAAAACTATCTCAATGGTAATTATAACGTTCAGACTGGCTCGCCGAATAAGAATAAAAAAGGTGATACGCTTGGTTTGAAAGGTGGATATACTCTAGATGACGGTAGTTCAAAAGCACCTATGCTTGATGCCAAAACGAAAAAACCAATTCCAAGAGATCCGTATCAATTACAAAATTATGATCCGGTATACGCCAACGAATCTCGACTTGGTTCTAGAGCGGTTAAAATGGAAGATGGAATCCTTCTCCCAAAATACCGTCTACCGACTGAAGCAGAATGGGAATTTGCTGCATTAGGCTTAATTGGAAATCTTGACCCAGATTCGGAAAATATTGATTCACGCCGTATCTATCCGTGGGATGGTCACTACGTAAGAAGAAAAGAAGACCAATGGGCTGGCGCAATACAAGCGAATTTTGTTAGAGGAAATGGTGACTACATGGGTGTTTCAGGAGCTTTAAATGATGGAGCTGACGTTACTGCTCGTGTAGATGACTTTTGGCCAAATGATTACGGTTTGTATCACATGGCAGGAAATGTTTCGGAATGGGTTATGGATGTTTATCGCCCTACCTCGAATGAAGAATCTGAAGACTTTATGCCGTTTAGGGGTAATGTTTACACAACGCAATTACTCCGTCCTGATGGATTATATGATAAACCAGTTTTAGCCACTGATAATCTCTATGATGTATACGGAATGAAAGAATATGTTAATGAATTTGCGCGCGCAAAATACCTTTCATTAACAGGTGGAACAAAAGCGGTGAATGATTTGAACAAGAAAAACGATCCTTCTTATGTATCAAATTATATCAAAGAAAATCCTAATCAGTACGTGGACTTCCAAGTGGAAAGCGGGAATTTAAAGGAAATGAATGGCGTATGGCTGGTCCTCAAAGGAGACTCAGTGAAGTTAACTGCCAATATTGAAAAACTAAACAACATTAAAAAACCTTTCGCGTGGGAAACTGAGGGTGCTCAATTTATGGGTACTACGGCGCAAGATACGAATGTTGTTGTATCATTTTCGGATGCTGGAGATTTTGCAATGACTCTGACACAAGAGAATGATTATAAGGAGAGCAAAAAGTTTAAAGTGTTTAATAACAAAAAGAGCTTTGATGACTATGTTAACTATGTAAATTCGAAAAGAGGTCAAATACTTGGAAATTCAAGACAAAACCCCAGAAAATTCCAGTTTAATGCTCCGAAGGACGGATATGTTTATGGATATAATAAATATTCGAAAAACGATAGTATTGAATTTAGAGTTTTAGACGATATTAATGGTGTTCTCGATACTGCCATCTATTTATACAATCAGGGCAATGCTACAAAAGCATCTCATTATTTGGAGGTTGCATTATTTGGTAATCTTCACAAATCTGATGTATTAGCGATGGAAGATTATCGTAAAGGGCACTTTGAAGGTAAAGTTTACGGTGATGCGAATGAAGAAATAAAAATTGGCGTTGATGAAGACAATGCTGATGTTATGGTGGAAGCTACCCCCCTTTCAAAGGTGGGCATCTACTTCACTCAGAAAAATTACGATGTGGGTTCTAATGATCCTTCAAAGCAATTCCTTGTGGATGGTAAAATCATTTCTACTAGTGTATTTAACGACGTTTACCTTGAGCATAGATTTAAAAATTACAAGCAAGATCCTAATATTACATCTTGGATCCTGACATTAAGAAATGGACTTACTGAATTTGTGAATGAAACTAGAGGTCAACAGCGTTGGAGAAACGTCACTGAAGACGAAAATGCTGGTAGATTAAATTACAGAAAAGACGACTACATAAATTATCTTGATGGTGACCTTGAGTCCTCTATTTATTATAATAATCAAAAGAAAATTGACGATATTAATAATGGAAGTAGAGATCCTAAACAAGCAGTTTACCAAAGTGAATTTGAAAACTTTAATTTAAAGGGTGAAGCTGTAAATGTTGGTGTAAGTGGATGGCCAACTACCTTGGTTTCTGACAAATCTAGAGTTTACAAAGGTGGTTCTTGGTCTGACAGAGCATTCTGGCTATCTCCAGGTAACAGACGATTCTTAGATGAAGAACAATCAACCGCTATGATTGGTTTTAGATGCGCTATGGACAGACTTGGTAGTACCAGAGCCAATTCAAAAAAGAAATAAATAATCTAAAAGATATCCAATAAGCCCGTAGTGATACGGGCTTTTTTTTTACATATTTGTATATGCAGCAACTCTATAAACTCTTTAAAGAGACTACCGGGATTTGTACAGACACAAGAAACATTCAGAAAGAATCTTTATTCATTGCATTAAAAGGGCGTAATTTCAACGGTAATACTTTTGCTGAAAATGCCGTAAACAGAGGTGCGCGATATGCGATTGTAGATGAAAAAGAATTTGTAACTAACCCCAAAATATTTTATGTAGAGGATTGCTTGATTTTTCTTCAAAAACTTGCCAACCTTCATAGATCAAAGTTCACCATACCTATAGTGGGTATAACAGGAAGCAATGGTAAAACAAGTACAAAAGAATTAATCACTACTGTTTTATCTAAGAAATTCAACACGCTCTCAACTGTTGGCAATTTAAATAATCACATTGGCGTTCCATTGACTTTACTGCTTTTGAATAACACACATGAAATAGCAGTAATTGAAATGGGAGCAAATAAACCTGGAGACATCGCAGAACTCTGTAATATCGCCTCCCCTACTCATGGTCTCATTACAAATGTTGGGAAAGCACATCTTGAAGGATTTGGAGATCTTAATGGCGTTGTAGCAACCAAAAAAGCACTGTACACCACAATTCAAAAAAAGAATGGGACAATATTCTTCAACGCAGACGATCCATTACTAAAATCACTACTTGACCAATCGACTCAAAACATAAGCTATGGTAAGAATACCGCAGATATTCAAGGAGCGCTGATTGAATTAAATCCATTTATAAAAATGAAATGGAACAATTTGAATTTTCAATCTACCATTCTCCAAACAAATATGATTGGTAGTTATAATTTTTATAACTTTTTAGCAGCAATATGTATTGGAAATCATTTTAATGTGCCGTCAACAGCCATCTCAGATGCAATTACAACATATGAGCCTGATAATAAGCGTTCTCAGGTACTGAAAACAAAGAAAAACACCTTAATTATTGACTGTTATAATGCAAACCCGACGAGTATGCTTTCAGCGCTAGAAAGCTTTAAACAGTTCCAACATCACCAAAAAATTGCGATTCTTGGAGATATGCTAGAATTAGGCGAAGATAGTATAGAAGAACATGAAAAAATACTATCATATTGTGATCAAAATGAGATCAAAATAATTCTGATAGGTAATATATTTGTAAAACTTAAAAAAGAAGGCGCATTTCAGAGTGTTGAAGATTTCCTTGCTAATCCAATTGAATTTGAAAACAGCGCTGTATTATTAAAAGGTTCACGTAGTATTGAACTAGAAAAATTAATTTCTTCTTTGTAGAAAAAAGACTAACGAATCAAATTGATATGGCCAAGAATAACCTTTCTTAATTCAGTTTGTTTTAACTTATAATCAATACGGTAGGTATATGTACCCACAGGAGATTGTAGGCCTTGATAAGTTCCATCCCAAAAACTATCAAAATCAGAGGCATCGAAAATTAATTCTCCCCACCTATTATATACTTGAACTGAAAAGAAATCCTGATCTATTCCGTTAGATATTGTAGGATACCAAGCGTCGTTTAGACCGTCACCATCAGGAGTAAAACTATTAGGAGCAAAAATGATGGCATCTTGATTTACATTGATTTGAAGCTGCATACTGTCTGTACAACCCAAATTCGAGGTCCCATAAAGTGTAACAATAAAAAACTCTTCGTCATTTACTTCGTATTCAAATAATGCAGGATTATATAGCGTATCTGAACTACCCTCGCCAAAATCCCAAAAATAACTCTCAGCACCATTTGAATTATTAGAAAATAAAACCTCTGATGATCCATAAGAAATCTGGTTGGTTGAAATCGAATAGTCAATATTCGGACTAGGTAAAACGCAGATAAGATCTTCCATACTCATAATACCAGGACAACCATTTGGAGTCTCCATAACAAGAGTGACATCATAACACCCCTCATCTATAAACGTATAACTCGTATTGGTACAACCACTAAACGTAGTTCCGTTGTCTAAGGACCAATTACAATCATAAGCATTAGGAGTGGTATTTGTAAATGTTACATTTAATGGAGCACATCCCGAAGTAACATTAACATCAAAAGTGGTCACAGGCATTGCATCTACAGAAACTAAAATTGACTCTAATTCCGTCTGACAACCGTTAACATCATAGATCACCTGATAAATGGTCGTTGTATTAGGGGAAACACTGATTGTTTCGGATGTTTGATTACTTGGTAACCACAGGAATTGCCCCCCGGCAATGGACGGAATTGCAGAAAGTACGATGTTTTCTCCTTCACAAATTCCTTGATCTTGAACTGACAAAACTGGTTGTTCGGTAACAGAAACAATAGCATTTTCTATGCTACTACTGCAATTGTTAACTGAATAGGAAACCGTATAATTCGAGGTAATGGATGGAGAGACCACGAGCGAGGAGCTATTTTCTGTATATCCAGCCCAATCATAAGTTCCGCCTGTAGGTGAACCCTGAGCATTTAAAACACCTGATTGCCCTTCACAAATACCAATATCATTAATAATTAAATCGGGAATCGGATTAACGAATATTGTCGCCGTTGTCAATTGACTCAAACATCCATCAACAGCATATAAAACACTGTATGAAGTGGTTGTATCCGGGACTTCTGTAATGCTTTGAGTTGTGGACCCAAGTGAAGTCCAATTAAAAGTACCTCCTGGAATAGAAGGCTCTGCGGTCAACGTACCTGATTGACCATCACAAATTTCAACATCCGCTATGGTTAAAACAGGTGTTGGCGTAACTTCTATATTTACCTCTGTTGTATCCGAGGAACATCCATTTAAAGTATAGCTCAATCCGTACGTGATATTTGATGGTGGATAGGTCGTTATGGAGGATGTTATTTCTCCAGAAGGAAACCACTCATATGAGCCTCCAGGAAGTGAAGGATTACCAGTCAAAGTAACCGATTGTGATGAACAAATTGTATTTGAACCAGAAATACTTACCAAAGGCGTCGGTAAAACCGAAACAGTTGAAGTTGCAGTATTACTTTCACACCCATTTAAATTATAATCAACAGTATAAAATGCATTAGACGAAGGCTCAACAATAACACTATTCGAAGAACCTAAGTTATTAGACCAAGTGTATATTCCCCCGGGAATAGAGGCCTCAGCCATCAGTTCAATACTATTACCAGAACATATTGTTTCTGAGTTTACACTGAGAACAGGATTTGGTATTGCTACTATCTCAATAGAATCCTCTCCGATACATCCATTTTCGCCAATAGCTGTTACAGAATAGGTGCCCCCGGAAGAAACCGTAATTTGAGATGCACTACCCAAATTATTTGACCATTCGTAACTATTGGCTCCAGAAACTAGAATTTCAATTGAAGTCGTATTACAATCTAAGATATCAGTACCTGAAATACTCTGTAAAGATAAATCTGGAACCGTAAAATCTGAGGTGATAACAATTGAGGAGGAATCCATACACCCATTATCCCCTACTCCTACGACAAAATACTCGCCCGCACTTGAAACAACCGTAGAAATATTTTCAATCGAATCATTCCAAATGTAGTTATCTGCTCCTGAACCAAAAAGGACTATCTCAGGCATATTACAACTGAGTTCATTCGTTGTATTTGTTATATTATCAATATCAATTAAAGGTAGGTCAACATTCTCATTAATCAGAATATTCATTTGGAGTTCGCAGCCATTAGAATCAACATAATCAACGATATAATTACCAGGCTCACTTATTACGTTCCACGATGTATTTAATGATGATCCTCCAGACCAATTAAAATTACTACCACCTTGTGCAGATACCTCAATTTCTGAAGTCAAGCAATCTAATTCTATATATCCTGAAAGGTTTTCTATGTAAGATAACTCACCACTTAACGTTTCATTGATTTCTACTAATATAGAATCTTGGCAACCATTGCCATCAGTTACTACACCCATATAATTTCCAGCTTCTAAACCAGTAGCATCCTCTGAGATCATACTATTGTTCCAAATAACATTGTATCCAGGTACTCCTCCGGAAATAGTTAAATCTACCGAACCTACTCCTTCTGCACACAATATATGTTCCACTTCGGTCTCCATCAGAAGAGCAAGAGGCTCTGTAATAACTTGACTCATAGAATTCATACAACCATGCTCATCCATGATTGTCATTGTATGCGTTCCTGATAATACCATAAATTGGTTTAAAGAAGCCATTGCTCCCCCGTTCATTCCAAACATCATGTTTGAACCATTAGCCAACACCTCTAGCATTCCCTCTTCTCCATTACAGCCTATTTCTTGAATCATCTCTGCGCTAGAAAACTGCGGTAATTCTAAAACTTCTACTGATAACTCAGTTGTTTGCGCACATTGACCAGGATCAGGTATAAACGTAAATGTTTGAACTCCGACCTGAAAAGAATCTATTGTACTCGACCAATTTCCTGTAAAACCGTTTAAAGAAATATTTGGTAACTCCGGTGAGTTCGAATTCTGACAAATTGGTCCAATTGTTTCGAAGGTAGGAACCTCATTAATATGCGCGAGAATATAAGGTTCATCGTCAAAATCATCCCATCCATTTGAGTAAGCATAGGATAATGGCGCATCAGATACACTTGCGCTATTAATCATGTATTCCCAATGCATATTACCCTGCTTCCAATTTGAAATTCCAGACCAAGTACCATCTTCAAGTTCACTAAAAAATATATTTAAATCAACAGCAGATTCACCAACAGGCCGATTAATCTGATGATAAAACAAGGGATTTAGCCCACATACATTCAAATCGGTCAACGTTCGGTCAAAACCTTCAATCGAAGCATCTAAATTTGCCAAACGAACTTCGAAAGTATTATTCGGAGATAAAGTAGGACTTAATTCAACAGGTCGGTAGCGCAAGGTCCCAAGACTTGAACCAACAGGGAACAAATAAGCCTCAAGCTGTTCAGTTCGTCTTGATAAAAACCCACCATTGAGAGAAGAAACAAATCCAGAGGTTCTTTGAACCGCATCTAAAGAAGTATTCTCAACATAGAATGAAAAGGTTTCCGTTTGGAGTTCAATATGCTTTAAATCTAATATTCCATGAGAAAAAGCATTAATCTCTTGTGTTTTAAAACCACTACCATCTAACGTCAAATTGAAAAAATTTGACTCAACAGAACCACTAATTAATTGATTTGCACCTTCAAAGAAAACGGTACCATTATTTGATGAAAACACTGAATTGTTATACCAATTACCCAATAAACGAATATGTCCTTCACCAACAAAATTTGCATTATTTATGATATCGTCAGTGACATAAATTTCAGCAGCTAAATTAGCCTCTTCGTCGATATTGAGCGTGCCCAAATCATTTTTAACAGAACCGTTAACATAGATAAATGCGCCTGAAATGGCATTTAAATTGGCTCCATTATTAAGTAGAACTTGGCCTTTGACAAAAAAATTAGTCAAACAGATAAAAACAAGAAGAATGCTAAAAATATTCTTCATTTTCTTTTATTGCTTAAACCTTATATCTATGCGAACCTGAACCAGACCATTAATTTCATTTGAAACTGCTACACCTATTACCCACTCGCTATTTAATGACTTTATTGCTTTACCCATATTTGAGACCGTTACAAAATCACCGGCCATGATCTGGCTATTCATACCATCAACCTCTATTTCAACAATACCTGAGGTTCGAAGCACCGATACTCCGTTATTATCTTCATTCAATACGCCAACTATATACGACTTGGAACTACTATCAGCCGTAAACAAGTTTCCAGAGTCGCTCCTTGCGTTTGATGAAGCTACAATTCGAGATGGAATCAAGCCTGAAATATCGATATCATCACTATGATTGAGTTGTTCTTGCAATTCAGAAATCTGATTTTGTTGTTCTTGAATTGCCTTTGTCAAAATTGGAATTAAAGAAATATAATTCACTGTATAATATCCCTCAACCATTGAAGTGTTTTCTTTAATCGTATTTTGTTCTAAAGGATTTGGAATTGCCTTTTGATGAACAATTTCAGGAAAAACTTCGTTTAATTCTTGAGCAATAAAACCAAATTCCATTCTACTAGGATCAAAGCGCATTCCAGGAAATTCTTCAGATCGCATTTGATAACTTTTGACTTGCAAATTCATCACCTTATCCATGACTGAATTGATAGGCTCGATATTCTTCTTCCAACGAAAATCAGAGGCTATAAAATAACCGGTGGTACTTCCAACATCACCTTGAAACAATCCAGCCCAAGCCGCCGCAACAGAGTTAGTTGTTCCATGTATTCCTATACCGTAACCACTGGTTGCCATGTGCATCCCTCTAACTCCAGCACTAGTTCCTTGCGTTGAACCTTCTATACCCGCATAGCCGTTCGATGCATTAGTATTTGACCCAAAAATACTTCC
The DNA here is from genome assembly GCA_029251865.1 of Crocinitomicaceae bacterium. Classification (GTDB taxonomy): domain Bacteria; phylum Bacteroidota; class Bacteroidia; order Flavobacteriales_D; family Crocinitomicaceae; genus UBA952. Next base: position 62,828 of record JAQXCN010000013.1, read on the forward strand.
GCCCTGTGCAGTAGTATTTATACCATTAAAAGACCAATTGTTTGTGTTATTTACTACATAAGATTGCAATGGATCTCCAGCAATTGCCGGTGCTATAATTCCAGTATTCCCCCATAGCATCTCACCCGTATTTAATAATCTACCTCTGGTAATTGAATTTGTTTCAAAATCTACATTTGTATTACTGTTTGTACCAAATCCTCTTGTTGCCGTATTGGTATTACCATCTAATAACCATGCCCCTGCTGAACTAGTTACGGGACCACCAGAACCACTTGTACCATTTACAACTATGGTACCATCTGTATTGAAAGAGGGCTGTGTTAGTGTCCAACTTGGACCGGGGTCTCCTTGAATACCTTGAGGACCTTGGGCACCATCAGTTCCGTCAATTCCATCTATACCGTTGGTTCCATCTGCTCCATCTGCTCCATCTGCTCCAGCAGGACCTTGTGGGCCTTGAGCACCATCAGCGCCGTCAGTCCCATCAGTTCCATCTATACCGTTTGTTCCATTTATTCCATCTATACCATTCGCTCCATCTACTCCAGCAGGACCTTGTGGACCTTGAGCACCATCGACTCCGTCAGTCCCGTCTAGACCGTTGGTTCCATTTGTTCCATCTATACCATTTGTTCCATCTGCTCCAGCAGGACCTTGTGGGCCTTGAGCACCATCAGCTCCATCAGTCCCATCTATACCGTTGGTTCCATTTATTCCATCTATACCATTCGTTCCATCTACTCCGGCAGGACCTTGTGGACCTTGAGCACCATCGACTCCGTCAGTCCCATCTATACCGTTGGTTCCATTTGTTCCATCTATACCATTTGTTCCATCTGCTCCAGCAGGACCTTGAGGACCTTGGGCACCATCTGTCCCGTCAGTTCCATCTATACCGTTGGTTCCATTTGTACCATCTGCTCCAGCTGCGCCGGTTGCTCCAGCAGGACCCTGTGGACCTTGGGCACCATCAATTCCGTCTGCACCTGCGGGGCCATTAGGACCTAAAACGTTACCAGCATTAATAATGGTGCCATCCGTTAACGTAACAATTAAATCGCCTGAACCATTGACTACCGTGTTTTGTACATGGATTCCATCATCACCAGGAGGGCCTGAAGGACCCTGAGAATAATCACAAAGTGAAATCCACTGTGTTACATTGGATTTGTAAAAAAGAAAGCAAGAAGAATCTGTATCAAAAACAAGCAACGAATTTGAAGGGCTAGCAATCGCTTCACGCTGCACAGATGTCATTCTTGGAATTAATAAGCCCTTTGACGTAGAAAAAACATCAAGAACACTTGAAGGGTCAGGATTCGATGGAATGTCCGATATACTAACATTCTGTTGAGAAAGACCTGAGAAAGAAATTTGAGATAAAAATAGACATACGCACACCCTGAGGCAAGCACGAAGATACCGTTTGTAGAATATCATAAATACTAAACTTTAAGTTATTTTAAAGGCTAAAAAAAGGATTATTAACTTTTAATCACAATTTTTTAACCTTTCAACAACACAACAATCACAACTTTATGACGACAATTAGCCAATAAAGTTGCTTTAAGTTAATACTTTTCGTTGTAAAAAGTTAATACTTTTTGCATGCGTTATTTAAGAACCAAATAACATTAGATATGCTTTTAAAAATGAATCAATTTTACCGTTTAAAACAGCCTCTGTATCGCCTGTTTCCACTCCTGTTCTAACATCTTTTACCAATTTGTAGGGATGCAAAACATAATTCCGGATTTGAGAACCCCATTCAATTTTTTTCTTTTCTGATTCTATTGCATTCTGCTTCTCCATTCGCGCCCGCAATTCCAATTCGTAAAGTTGTGATTTCAAGAGCTGCATGGCCTTTTCTTTATTTCCAAGTTGGGATCGCGATTCTGAATTCTCGATAACAATACCTGATGGAGCATGTCTCAATCTTACCGCGGTTTCAACTTTATTCACGTTTTGTCCACCTGCGCCACCAGACCTGAACGTTTCCCAGGAAATATCTGCAGGATTCACGTCTACTTCAATTGCGTCTTCTACCAACGGATAAACGTAAACAGAAGAAAAAGAGGTATGTCTTTTTGCATTTGAGTCAAAAGGAGAAATTCTCACCAACCTATGTACACCGTTTTCACCTTTCAAATATCCAAAAGCAAAATCTCCTTCAATTTCAAGTGAAACCGTTTTAACACCAGCCACATCCCCTTCTTGATAATTCAGTTCCTTTACCTTATAACCATTACTCTCTGCCCACATCACATACATCCGCATGAGCATTGAGGTCCAATCACATGACTCTGTTCCACCCGCACCCGCCGTTACTTGAATAACAGCGTTCAATTTATCCTCTTCCTTAGATAGCATGTTGCGTAATTCAATATCCTCAATCTGATCAACAAGCTCAACATATGAATTATTTAATTCCTCTTCTGTAGCCATCTCCTCTTTTACGAAATCTGAGAGCACCTCGAGATCGTCATAGTTCTTTAAAATATCATCAAATCCAGTCACCCAAAATTTTAGTTCACGAATAACCTTCATGTGAATCTCGGCAGTTTTTGGATCATTCCAAAACTCAGGATCATGAGTTTTTAATTCTTGTTCTTTTAAATCAAGCCTTTTCGCCTCAATTTTAAGAAAACCTTTGATGCCTTCAATTCTTTTTGATAGTTCTTTGAGTTGCTCTGATGTCATAGCACAAAAATAGTCTTAATAAATTATTATTGTTTATTCACAATGAAAGGTATCTGTCAATCAATTTGATTAATTTTAATGTTAAAATTTAAGACGAATGAATATTCCAAAAGATTTAAAATATACCAAAGACCATGAATGGATTAGAATTGATGGTGAAACTGCAACAGTTGGTGTAACAGATTTTGCTCAAGGAGAACTTGGCGACATTGTTTTTGTAGAAATTGAAACGGTAGATGAAACGTTAGATATGGAGGAGGTTTTTGGATCAGTTGAAGCAGTTAAAACTGTCTCCGATCTTTTCATGCCAATTTCAGGTGAAATCATTGAATTTAATGAAGCATTAGAATCAGATCCTGAGCTCGTCAATAATGACCCTTACGGTAAAGGATGGATGATTAAAATAAAAATTGCGGATCAGTCGGAACTGAATGACCTGCTTTCAGAAGAAGCTTATTCAAATTTAATTCAGTAAATGGCACATTAATTGTGTCATTTTTATAAATTTGAAATTATGGAAATAAAGAAAAATCCAGAAGTTGACGGCGATAAAATAAAATCCAGCTTCTTAATGATAGCCCTGAACTACGTTGCAGGCTTATCCTTAGCAGCATTTACTTTTCAAGCGGTCAAAATAGACGACGATCTTTCAGATGGAAAGAAAAGACAAGTAAACCAAGTTCTTCAGGCTGAAGAAAAACCAGATGAAATAGAGCCAGAGATAGAAGAACCACCAGCGGTAGTTATTGAACCACCGATTGTTGAGGAAATAATCGAAGAAGAAAATATCGATGAACCACCTCCCCCAGATGTGACCCCTCCAGACCCACCTCCCATTGCTGAGGAAGAGGTTATCGCTGTTGTGGAAGAAATCGTAGAATTCCCTGATGTTGAAGCGGCTTTCCCTGGAGGCCCCGCTGCTATGATGAAATGGATTAATGAAAACGTCGACTACCCACAAACGTCCATTGAGATGAACGAACAAGGAAGAGTATTCTTGTCATTCGTAGTGGAAAAAGATGGAGGAATTACTAATGTTGCTATAGAAAGAGGTGTAAGTCCAGATCTGGATAGAGAGGCAAAAAGGGTTGTGCGAAAAATGCCTAAATGGAACGCTGGTGAAGCTTCAGGCCGAAAAGTTAGGGCAAGATGTCGTCTCCCTATTAATTTCCAATTGAATTAGGGTTAATTCCATTCCCAATCTATTTGTGTAACCTCGGATTCTATTTCCAAAAAAGTAGAGTCTACACATTTGTAAAAGAAATCTAGTCCTGAGGACAACTCTAATTCATCAATAGATGATGAGAAAGATATTAAGTCCTCTTTACTTGCCTCATTCGAAAGTTGAAAGGCTATTCCTGTACTTTTACCCGCCTTAAACCGCAAGACAACCTTGTAATATGCGTTTGGTATAGACACCCTATTCGGTCCAATTACAGACGCGTTCTTGTCAAAAATAGGTCCAGTCACTACAAACATACTGTCGCTTTCCCTACCCCAGTCACGGACTTTTGACTCCAATCTTTTCCAAACACCCCTATTAAACGATGGATGCTGAGGACTCATGTTACTGTAAAAAAAAGATTCTGACAGCGCATCTGCAGACCAAGTCATATCAGCCGCTGGCATCAGATGCCCTCTATCGTATCCCGAACCACGATAATCCTCATGATTTGCGGAGCCGGTAGAGATTTTAGGATCACTTCTGAAGTTATTCTTTCTTTTAAAAGGACCATCTAAATAACTTGGGTAAAGTTTGTAAAAAATCCATTTGGCTTGCTCATGATCTTCATCATAAACAAGGTCATAATATTTATGGTGAATTATATTTTCACCTGAATCAATTTTAGGATAATATAATGAATCTGATAAACAAAAGTTAACTTGTTCACAAGGACTAATTTCAACAGAAAACGACTGAATAATTGTCAGAAAGAAAAAACTCAACCCTATAAAAAAGGAAAGCTTAAATATCGATTTTAGCGTACTTTGCATTTCTTTCAATAAAATCTCTTCTTGGTGGCACCTCATCCCCCATTAGCATGGAAAATATCTGATCACATTCTGCTCCGTTCTCTATAGTTACTTGACGTAGGGTTCTAAATTCAGGATTCATTGTTGTATCCCACAATTGTGTGGCATTCATCTCACCAAGACCTTTGTAGCGCTGTATATTTACAGATGATTCTGCGCCGGCACCTTTCATATCTTGAATCAAACGGTCACGTTGATTATCGTCCCAAGCATATTCCGATTTGGATCCTTTCTTAACTTGATAAAGAGGAGGCGTAGCAATGTAAACATATCCATTCTCTATAAGTTCCTTCATATATCGGAATAGAAATGTAAGAATTAAAGTCTCAATATGCGATCCATCCACATCAGCATCACACATGATAATTATTTTATGATACCTCAGTTTTTCTAAATTCAACGCCTTAGAATCCTCTTCGGTACCTATCCTAACACCTAAAGCAGTGTAAATATTCTTAATCTCCTCATTTTCAAATATCTTATGCTGCATCGCTTTTTCGACATTTAAAATCTTTCCACGTAACGGCATTATGGCTTGAAAATGACGATCTCTCCCCTGTTTTGCAGTTCCACCCGCAGAGTCACCCTCTACAAAGTATATTTCGCATGCTGCAGGATCTTTTTCAGAACAATCCGCAAGCTTCCCAGGAAGACCACTTCCTGTCAAAACACTTTTACGCTGAACCATCTCGCGTGCCTTTCGCGCCGCATGACGCGCTCGCGCAGCAAGAATTACTTTTTCAACAATTGTCTTTGCAGCTGTTGGATGTTCTTCCAAGTAGGCCGATAACATTTCTGAAACAGATTGACTAACAGGTGCAGAAACCTCTCTATTACCGAGTTTTGTCTTTGTTTGTCCTTCAAATTGAGGCTCTTGAACCTTTACTGATAAAACAGCAGTTAACCCCTCTCTAAAATCATCACCATCAATTTCTATCTTCTCTTTGGCTAGCATACCAGATTCAGCGGCATACTTTTTTAAGGTATTCGTAAGTCCCCTTCTAAAACCTGATAAATGCGTACCACCTTCATAGGTGTTAATGTTATTTACGTAGGCCTGTATATTCTCAGTGTAAGATGTATTATAAGTCATTGAAACCTCCACAGGAATACCATCTTTCTCACCTTCGAAATATATTACGTCTGGAATTAAAGACTCCCTATTTCGGTCCAAGAATTCTGCAAATTCCCGAAGACCACCCTCCGAGTAATAACTATTGAAAATATCTGCTCCTTTCTCATCTTGATTTCTTCTATCAGTTAATTCGATACGTATACCCTTATTTAAGAATGCAAGCTCACGCATCCTTGCTGCTAAAGTATCATAATTGTATTCAGTAACTTCAAAAATATCACGGTCTGGCAAAAACGTCACCTCTGTACCATTTTCTGTTGTTTCACCGATAACTTTCACATCGTACTGAGGCTTACCGCATTTATATTCTTGAACAAATATTTTACCTTCTCTAAAAACAGTCGCCTTCAAATCAATTGAAAGGGCATTTACACAAGAAACACCAACCCCATGAAGACCTCCTGAAACTTTATAGGTATCCTTATCGAATTTACCTCCTGCATGCAGTACTGTCATTACTACTTCTAAGGCTGATCTTTTTTCTTTGGTATGAATGGCAGTTGGAATTCCTCTACCGTCATCACGAACCGTGATAGAGTTGTCTTTATTGATGAAAACATTAATGGCAGAACAATGACCAGCAAGGGCCTCATCAATGGAGTTATCCACCACCTCATAAACGAGATGATGTAACCCTTTAACACCAACATCACCAATATACATGGCGGGTCTCTTCCTAACGGCCTCTAACCCTTCTAAAACTTGGATATTATCTGCTGAATAATTGCTTTTGCTTTGTTCTTCCATTCGTTCGTTCTGTATTTGAATTGCACGATTTAGGTGCACGAACAAAAATAACGAAATAGGGTGTTATTAAATAGCTTTTTACAGCAAAATACCGCTTACTTATCAACAAGGTATTAACGAAATACTAATTATTGATCCAGGCTATTATTTCCGGGTCGGAAGGAGAGGTTCTTGGACCAATTACTTTTTCCAAATATCCGTCTTCATTGATAAGGTATTTTTGAAAATTCCATTTCACATCATTATCCGCTAAACCATTAAGCGCTTGCTGAGTTAAAAACTTATAGACTTCACATTTTGAACGCCCTTTGACTTTTACTTTAGACATAATTGGGAACGTAACACCGTAATTCTTTTTACAAAAAGTTAGAATATCGGCATCTGAACCAGGCTCCTGTCCCATAAAATCATTGGAAGGAAAAGCGATTATCGTAAAGTTATCTGAACCGTATTTTTTGTACAAAGCTTCCAATTGTTCATACTGAGGTGTCAAGCCGCATTTAGAGGCGGTATTAACAACCATTACCTTCTTACCTTTTAATTGTGAAAGGTCAAACTCTTCTCCATTTATGTTCTCGACAACATACTCGTGAAGAGATTTCTTAGTTCCATTCATATTCTCTGAATTATTCTCCATGCAAAAAGCAGTTAAAAAAATAACGCCACAAAGCAGAAGAAGTATATTTACATTTTTCATATGGTAAGGTAACACTTTTGACTACAAATAGTTTAAATGGAACATTTTTTGTAATTCTACGAATACTGATTATAACCTATGCGCTTAACTCTTATTTTATTTCTGTTTGTAATTGGCAATGTTTTCAGCCTCCCTAAAGTTTCAGCCCAAACTATATTCTCTGGAACATGGAAAGGAGCCTCATTTACGGATTCTCTAAATGTCCAATCCACAGTTGAAATGGAAATAAAAATTATCGGAGGATTAATTGAAGGTGTTTTAAAAACACAAAATGCTGAAAATACAATATCAGTAATGAAAATCGTAGGCCAAAAAAAGTATCTCAACTTTAATATTAGAGAAACAGAAAGATTTGTAAAAAAGAAAAGAGAAATAAAGCCCGAACTCAAAAAATATTCTTTCAAATACAATATTAAAACTGGATATCTTGAAGCATTTAGGGATAGCTTAACTGATTTTAAAACCGTTCTATTTAAAGAGCGTTTCGAATTTAAACCAAAATCAAAAGCGTTGGGCGCAAACCATTGGATCGATGCATTTGTAAAAGATTACAACAACGGAATTTCAGCCCCTGAAAAAAGACTAGAAGAACTCAGGGACTTTGTTTTCAAACCTATTCATTTCGATGTAGATCAATCAAAAATTAAAGAAGAATATATTTCTGAACTTCACGAAATAATAAGAATCATAAAAAGCCACTCTGATTTGCGAGTAAAAGTCGTCGGTCACACCGATTCCGATGGTTCAGATTCATATAATCAGAATTTATCGAAACGAAGGGCACAATCTATTATTGACTTCTTTACCAAGAATGGATTAAGGAGAGATAGAATCGTAATTGATTTCAAGGGTGAAAAACATCCTACAAAGTCAAATAAAACTACTAACGGCAAAAAACTAAATCGACGTGTTGATTTTTCTTTTATTTAATTCAGGTTACTAAGTTTTTCCTCTATGAGAGATATTTTTAATAAAGTATCCGCCTGTTTTTTCTTTTCGTTTTCAACGACAGTTGCTGGTGCTGAATTCACAAAACGCTCATTACCTAATTTCTTTTGAACACTGACGAGAAATCCTTTAGAATAGTCTAATTCCTGCTCTAGTTTAGTGCGTTCTGCCTTTACATCTACCGCATCACCAAAAGGGACGTAGAACTGAATTCCGTCTACAATAAAGCCATTAGAATTTCCGATTTTTTCTACTGTCGCTTCAAAAACTGAAAGATTTGCCATTTTTCTAATCATTGAGGTGAACTCTCGGCTCCCTGAATATTTACCTGAATAATAAAGCTCAAGCTTGACCTTGCCTCCAATATTTTGTTGCTTACGAATATTTCGAATACTAGATACAATGTCAGCAGCACCCGAGAACGATGTTAAAAGGTGCGCATCAAATCCCGAAACCTGCGGCCAACATGAAACCACAAGGTCCTCATTTTGATCAGAAAGTTGGTGCCATATCTCTTCAGTAACAAAGGGCATAAATGGATGTAGAACTTTTAAAATATCATTAAAAATAGTAATGGACTGCTCCAAGGTTTTACGGTCAATAGGATGCTGATAACCCGGCTTAATGATTTCTAAGTACCAAGAACAAAAGTCATCCCATACTAACTTATAACTAACCATTAACGCCTCTGATATTTTGTAATTATCGTAGAGCTCATTGAGTTCGGCTAATGTTTTTTGAAATTTATTAGTGAACCATTCAATTGCGATCGCTGACGAAGAAGGCTGCTCGATATCCTTAACCTCCCAACTTGAAATCAAACGAAAAGCATTCCATATTTTATTAGAGAAATTCCTCCCCTGTTCGCATTGACTTGTATCAAAAGGCAGATCATTTCCTGCAGGAGAACTAATTAGAACACCGACGCGAACTCCATCTGCACCAAACTTATGAATCAAATCTATAGGGTCCGGAGAATTCCCAAGCGATTTAGACATTTTGCGCCCTAGTTTGTCCCTCACAATGCCCGTGAAATAAACATTCTTAAAAGGAAGCTCATCTAAATATTCGTAACCCGCCATAATCATCCGGGCTACCCAAAAAAACATTATTTCAGGTGCTGTAACAAGATCATTGGTGGGATAATAGTACTTTATTTCGTTGTTGTTTGGTTTTGTTAGGCCATCAAAAACCGATATTGGCCAAAGCCAGCTTGAAAACCAAGTGTCTAAGACATCTTCATCTTGTCTAAGATCTTCTGTTTGGACAGATTTACCTAGCTTCTCAGAAGCAAATTTTACCGCTTCATCGATTGACTTGGCAACAACAAAATCATTCGTGCCTTTGCCGTAATAAAAGGCTGGTATTCTGTGTCCCCACCATAACTGCCGTGAAATACACCAATCTTTGATATTTTCCATCCAATGCCTGTAAGTATTTTTGAATTTGCTTGGATGGAACTGAATCTTGCCATTCATGACATTTTCAAGAGCTGGTTCTGCCAACTCCTTCATGTTCACGAACCACTGTAACGATAATTTAGGCTCAATAACGGCATTTGTCCGTTCCGAATAACCAACTTTATTTTGATGATCTTCAACCTTTATCAAATATCCCTTTTCGTTAAGTTCCTTTTCAATACCCTTTCTGACTTCAAAACGATCTACGCCCTCATAATGCAATCCATAAGCATTTAAAGTACCATTATCGTTAAATACATTGATATTATCTAGGTTATGTTTAACACCAATTTCATAATCATTTATATCATGTGCTGGCGTTATCTTTAAACAACCTGTCCCAAATTCAACATCGACGTATTCATCAGTCACCACAGGAATAGTTCTATCAGTTAAAGGCACATGTATTCGCTTGCCATGTAAATTTTTGTAACGGTCATCCTTAGGGTTAACACAGATCGCTGTATCCCCAAAAATCGTTTCTGGCCTTGTAGTTGCTACGGTTATCCATTCATCCTGAGTGTCTTCAACCTTGTAGCGAACATAAAATAATTTTGAATTTACCTCTTTGTGAAGTACTTCTTCATCAGAAACAGCAGTTAAAGCATCAGGATCCCAGTTCACCATTCTTACTCCTCTGTATATTTTTCCTTTGTTAAATAAATCAACAAAAACGTCAAATACAGATTCAGAATAGTCCTCATCCATTGTAAACTGCGTTCTATCCCAATCACATGAGGCTCCAAGTTTTTTAAGCTGTTCCAGAATTATACCGCCATGCTTATCTTTCCATTCAAAAGCATGACTTAAAAATTCATCTCTAGTTAAATCGGTTTTATTTAGCCCTTCACTTTTAAGTTTCTGAACGACCTTTGCCTCTGTCGCTATAGATGCGTGATCCGTACCAGGAACCCAACAAGCATTTTTACCTTGCATTCTGGCTCTTCGAATAAGAACATCTTGAATGGTATTGTTCAACATATGTCCCATATGTAAAACACCCGTAACGTTTGGCGGTGGTATTACGACAGTAAAAGGCTCTCGATCATCCGGAACGGAGTTGAAATAACCTTTTTCCAACCAATGCGCATACCATTTCTCTTCTGCGATTTTTGGATCATATGTCTTTGTAATACTCATACTAGAATTTTAAATGCAAAGGTATAAAAACCTTAGCATTTATATACTGATTACACTCATGAACCTTAATAAATTAAAACAATATTTATCTTACCTAGAAATAGATGTCGGATAAATAGCTTTTACATCCATTTAACATTTATCCGCTTATAAGTTGTGTTCATTTGAACTGCGCATTACGCATAAGTACCATTTAATTGTTACACCAAGGAATTAGACCAACAACAATAATTTACTCAAATTCCAAAAATTCATTTGTTGTTTTTTGTTTGTAGAAAAAAACCTTGGTAATTGCGAAAATTAAATAGACACAAATGATGAAAGCATAAGGGAACATCGTTATGCTTGAAGTATTTTAATGAATCGTTGATAAAAATTCAGGATTGTTCAGTAAAAACTTTATACTTTTGCGGCATGACCAACGATAAATATAGGGCCTTAAAAATTGCTGAGTTACTATTGCAAGTTAAAGCCGTAAAACTACAACCTGATGCACCCTTTACATGGGCGTCAGGATGGAAATCACCGATATATTGTGACAATAGAATCACGCTCTCTCATCCTTCCGTAAGAACGCATATCAGACAAAAATTGGTCGCATTAATTACCGAGAAATTTGGTAATCCAGATATTATTGTTGGCGTAGCGACAGGAGCAATTGCCATAGGCGCATTAGTAGCTCAAGAAATGGGCTTGCCTTTTATCTACGTTAGAAGCGCTGCCAAAGGTCATGGAAGAAAGAACCTCATTGAAGGTCATTATGAAAAAGGGCAAAAAGCTGTGGTAATTGAAGATTTAATCTCCACTGGAGGAAGTAGTCTCAAAGCGGTAGAATCGTTAAGAGAATCAGGAATTGAAGTCAAAGGACTTACTGCAATATTTACGTATGGGTTTTCTGAATCTGAGGACCGATTCAACAAAGCAGAATGCCCCTACTCTACCCTTACAGACTATACCACATTACTTGAGAAAGCACTAGACTCAAATTATATCAAAGAACAAAATCTGCATTTATTAAGGGAATGGAGCAGAGAACCTTCAAAATGGTTAAATTCGTAGCATGATTTTAAAAGGAGAAAAAGTAAGTATAGGAACCGATAAGGAAAAGATTATAAAATTCTTAACGAATCCTAAAAATTTTGAGCTTTTACTTCCAATGGAAAAAGTCAAAGACTTTAAAAGCGATGCTGAGGGATGTTCGTTTAAAGTTCAAGGTGGATTTATGATTGCATTGATTCAAGACGGGTTTGAAAAAGATAAAGTGTTTTTAAAATCTGGTGAAAAATCGCCGTTTCCATTCAAGTTGACTATTTTTCTTTCGGACAAAAGTGAAACTGAAACCGAAGGCTATATAGAGTTCAATGGCGAAGTCAATGCTTTTCTAAAAATGATGGTTGAAAAGCCCTTATTGAGCCTTTTCAACTACATGTCTAGTAAACTAAACAAGCACTTTTCATAAAAACTTCAGTTCTTTATTTTGATAAAAATGCAAGGTTCCGTTGATTTCAAGTTCAAGCCTTCCATCTATATCTACCCCTCGAATTATTCCCTGAATGTGCTTTTCGTCAATTAAAAAAGACCGTTCTTCATCTTTTCCAAATAAATTATTTTTATAAATATTTCGGAGGTGTTTCCTTTTTGACTCATCAGAAATAAAGGCCTCCCATTTCTGAAAGGTTTCAATAAGTGAAATCCAAATAGACTCTATAAGGTAGGACTTACGATTTTCAATTTGCATACTCGTTGCTGAATCTAAGTTTCTAAAAACTGTTTGATTTACATTAATTCCAATCCCCGCAATGGATTGAAATAGTTTTGAACCCATTAACTTATTTTCAATAAGAATTCCAGAAATTTTTTTCCCTTTAACGAGAATATCATTGGGCCATTTGATTTCGCTTTGGACACCATGCAATTGAAAAAATTCAAGAAGAACGACGGACACAAAACTATTTACGTCAAATAAAGAAGATGAATCAAGGGTGGGGAACTCAAAAATAAACGAGGTTAGTATATTTTTAGCTGACTCGGACTGCCATTCTGAGTGCCTCTGACCTCTGCCACACGTCTGATTTTCTGCCAATATTACCGAACCATGGGCGCCCAAGCCCTCTTTAATGAGTTTGGCAGCAAAATTGTTAGTTGAATCCACTGAAGACAAGCGAATCTTGTGGATACCTATTTTGGAATTGATTTGCATCATAATGATCGAGTACAAAATTAAAATTAATCACTTAGATTTGTCATACCTTTAGCTATGAGTAAAAAATTATCAAAATCTCCTTCAGAACAATTGTGTGATGCAATCGTTGAAGGTATGCAAGAAAATAAAGCAAATGAAATAGTTGTTCTTGATTTACGTGAACTCGATGGCGCAGTAAGCGAGTTTTTCGTCATCTGCTCTGGTGACTCAAACACGCACGTTGATGGTATTTCTAATTCCATCACAAAATTTGTGAGGAAAACCATGCAAGAAAAGCCATGGAATATTGAAGGTAAAACAAACAGTGATTGGATTCTGTTAGATTATGTAAATGTTATAGGGCACGTTTTCTACAAAGACAAAAGATCATTTTACGACATAGAGGAGCTTTGGTCTGATGCAACAAGAAAAGACATACCAAATTAAAAAAGACAAAAAAACAAATGGCAAATAAAAAAAGTAACTTCTCTATCTATTGGATATACGCGATTTTAGGTGTAGGACTTATCGCATTTCAGTTGTACATGGGGAAATCAGATCGAGCCTCTGTTAAGATGCAGACTCTTCTTGAGATTGCAGACGAAGCAGGTGTTGATAATGTCATTATTATTAACGAGAAAAGTGCAGAATTTCGACTTAATAAAGAGGGCTTAGACCTTGTTAAAAAAAGTGATGATGCGGAGCTGAAAAAATTAAACGCAACCATTAAGGAATCAAAAGAAACGGACAAAACAAAACTGTTATTTGAAATAGAAAAAATTGATCAAACTTATCTTTCACAGGAACTTAAAGACCGTGAAATACCTTTCGAATACGAAGAGCGTGTGGATTATTTTGGAACCATATTGAGTTACCTTCTTCCTTTCGTAATTATTATTGCAATATGGATTTTCGTCATGCGCAGAATGTCCGGAGGTAATGCCGGTGGCGGTGGACAAATTTTTAATATAGGTAAGTCAAAAGCTCGTGTTTACGAAAACGGTAAAACGACAAATGTTAACTTTTCAGACGTTGCGGGCCTAGAAGGTGCTAAAGAAGAAATTGTGGAAATCGTAGAATTCCTGAAAAACCCTTCAAAATATACAGAATTAGGTGCTAAAATACCCAAGGGTGCCTTACTCGTAGGGCCTCCAGGAACGGGTAAAACATTGCTTGCTAAAGCCGTGGCGGGTGAAGCCAAGGTTCCTTTCTTCTCTTTGTCAGGTTCTGATTTTGTCGAAATGTTTGTTGGTGTTGGAGCATCTCGTGTGCGTGACTTGTTTAAGCAAGCCAAAGAAAAATCACCGGCGATCATTTTTATTGATGAAATCGACGCGATAGGTAGAGCGCGTGGTAAAAACAATGGTTTTAACTCCAACGATGAAAGAGAAAATACCCTAAACCAACTATTGACAGAAATGGATGGCTTTGGCACAAATTCAGGTGTCATTATATTGGCCGCGACAAACAGAGCGGATGTTCTTGACGGTGCATTAATGCGTGCAGGTAGATTTGACAGACAAATTTACGTTGATATGCCAGATTTGAACGAAAGAAAAGAAATCTTCGAAGTACATTTAAAGCCTTTAAAACTAGAAGACAATCTCGACGTAGATTTTCTTTCAAAACAAACACCCGGCTTCTCTGGAGCAGACATAGCAAATTTATGTAACGAAGCAGCACTTATTGCGGCAAGAAATGATAAGAAACAAGTTGAGAAACAAGATTTCTTAGATGCTGTAGATCGAATTGTGGGTGGACTAGAGAAGAAAAATAAAATCATAACTGTAGGTGAGAAAAAAGCGATTGCTTTTCATGAAGCCGGTCACGCGACAGTATCATGGCTTCTAGAACACGCTCACCCGCTCGTAAAAGTAACCATCGTGCCGAGAGGACAATCACTTGGCGCAGCCTGGTATCTCCCTGAAGAGCGCAGTATTACTACAACGGAGCAGATTCTTGATGAGATGTGCTCAGCACTTGGAGGCCGAGCAGCCGAACAATTGATATTTGGTAAAATAAGTACTGGTGCTCTAAGCGACCTTGAAAAGGTAACGAAACAAGCGTATGCAATGGTATCAATATACGGCCTTAATGAAAAAATAGGTAATATATCTTATTACGATTCTCGCGGTGGTGATATGTTTACGAAACCATACTCAGATGACCGGGCAAGAATCATTGATGAAGAAGTCAGTAAGATGATTGAATCACAATATGAGCGTGCCCTTGAGCTTCTCACTAAAAATAAAGAAAAACTAACAGCGCTCGCGAATAAACTTCTATCACAAGAGGTGATTTTCAAAGAGGATTTAGAACTTATTTTCGGAAAAAGAGAATGGGAAAAAAATGACATTGTGGAAACTGTGGAAGCAACAGCAGAGGAAGTAGAATCCTCAGGAAAAAAGAAAGAATTAGAAAGTATAAAACTCACAGAACCAACAGATAGTGTTGAAGATCAAACTGAGATACCTAAACCTCCAATGGATTCGGAAAACGAAGAAGAGTTGAATGACTAAAGCAAAAATTATTTCTACGAGCGACCGTATTTATTTCCAACTTTGCCAATCCATATTGTCAATGCATGAAATACCATATCAAATAAATAGCACAATGGACTCAATGTATAACAATTTTGGCGCATTCGAAATCTTTGTTCTCGAAGCTGATAAAGAAAAGGCCATTGAAGCATTAAACAATCATGAGAACGCTGCTGACGCGTAGTATTTCAGGGCTCATTTTTGTAGCCCTTGTTGTTCTGAGTTTGATACTCGAACCATACTACTTTCTGGTATTTTCTGCAATAATTGTGGGTATTGGAGGCTCAGAGTTCTATCGGTTATTTTTTGCAAAAGAAACTAAAGGTTTTGCAGAGTCAATATACATAATAACTAGCCTTTGTATTTACTTGCTTCTTTCTGCTCCCTACTATTTTGAAAATCTTACTTATGGTTCCGTTCGCTATATTCTCCTTGCCACATTTGTTTTTTATTTGATACTCCAACGCTTCCTTTATAAGGTGAATATAAAGAAGTTACTGATCCTGCTTGGCGGTATGGCATACGTTATAATTCCTTTTGTTTTGGCTTCCGAAATTCACCGTTTTAATCAAGGTGAATTTCCGCTCCTATTAGCTGTTTTTATTCTTGTTTGGACGAATGATACATTTGCCTATATCACTGGTAACCTAATTGGGAAGCACAAAATGTATGAAAAAATTTCACCAAATAAAACGTGGGAAGGTTTTGCTGGAGGTGTTGCCTTCACAATTGCTTCAGGTTACCTTTTAGACCTCTACATCGCACCCACTCAAAATGAGCATTTATGGATGATCGCAGCCCTAGTAATTGCTCCCTCCGCTGTTGCTGGTGACCTCATTGAATCGGCTCTTAAAAGAAAAATGAATGTAAAAGATACAGGTAATATAATGCCTGGACACGGAGGTGTTCTTGATCGCTTTGATGCGATGCTCCTTGCGCTACCCGTTTTTTATATTTTCCTTTACCTTTATTCTTAATTACATTGAAACACCATGACTTTACATAGAGAAGGAACAACAATTATACTTGGGAGCCTTATAACTTATCTTATTCTAAGTGCGTTAAACGGTATTTATATTTTCCCGTTTTCAAATATTTTGGCCTATTTAATTTACACCTTTTTGATTGTAATGCTTGTTCTCATAATTCAATTTTTTAGAATACCAAAAAGAAAAAACACCTACAAGACGAATGAAATAACCTGCCCAGCGGATGGTAAAGTTGTTGTTATTGAGGAAACTACGGAAACTGAATATTTTAAAGATAAGAGAATTCAAGTTTCTATTTTTATGTCTCCTTTAAATGTGCACGCCAACTATTACCCGATCCAAGGGACCTTGCCATTCGTAAAATACCATCCCGGTAAATTCCTTGTGGCATGGCATCCCAAAAGCAGTACTGATAATGAAAGAACCTCCATTGTTGTTAAAAATGAAGATGGAAAAGAAATCTTAATAAGACAAATTGCGGGGGCCGTTGCAAGACGAATCTGCTATTATGGTCAAGAGAATGAAGAGGTAAAACAAGCAGGAGAATTAGGATTTATAAAGTTCGGTTCGCGTGTAGATTTATTTTTACCATTAGATACTAAAATTGATGTTAACTTAAATCAAAAGGTTCAGGCCAAATTAACGACCATAGGGTTTCTTTCCTGATTTTTCATACCTTTAGATTCTAAACTATTAAATATGAAAAAATTATACTTCACGCTCGCGCTATTTTTATTTGTTGGTTCTATGAGTGTTCAAACATTTGCGGCTGATAACGAAACCCAAATTGAAATCAAAAAAGACGACAAAAAGAAAAAGAAGAAGCGTAAAAAAAGAAAATCAAAGAAATCATGTTGTGCCTCTGAAAAAGCAGCATGCGGATCAGCAGAAGCAAAGAAATCATGTTGTGCAAAAGACAAAAACTAGCATAACACTTAAAGATAGTTAAAGCGCCTTCGGCGCTTTTTTTATGTGAAAAAGAAATAGCAATACCCCCAGAGAACAAGAATTGCAGTAATATTTAAGACAAATCCTACGCTCGCCATTTGTGCAATAGTAATCTTCCCTGAAGAAAAAACAATAGCATTTGGAGGTGTACTTACCGGCATCATAAAAGCGCAGCTCGCCGCCAATGTAATGGGGACTGTAAGCTGTAATATGGGATATCCAATCTGAATTGCTAGGACAGCAATTAAAGGAACCAAAACAGATACCAATGCTAAATTGGACATAAGCTCTGTAGCAAAAAGAGATACGGTTATAATCGCTCCCAATATTAAGATAAAACTCCATTCCTGAAGAAAGCCACTATGCCCAGCCAAGAGCTGTAGCAAATCACTTTTCTCGAGTGACAAAGCCAACGCAATCCCTCCACCAAACAGTACTAATATACCCCAGGGGACTCGAACAGTATCTTGCCACTGAAGCAGCGGTCCTTGTTCTTTTGAGGGCACCAAGAATAATAAAAAAGCTCCAAATATTGCTATTGTCGAATCCTTTATGCTGATTTCAAGTAGGTCACAGATACTGGTTCTGAAAATCCACAAAACAATCACGAAAACAAAAAGTGAAAGCACTCTTATTTGAGCTGCAGTCCATCTTGTTTGTTGGATATCGTTTTTAATTTCATGGTTTCGTTCCTTACCAAGGAAGATCTGAAAAATCACAGATAGTAAAACAAAGATGATCAAACTTACTGGCCCACCAATCCGTATCCATTCAACAAATGAAATTTGAATTCCATAGGTTGCAGACAAAGATGCGGCCATCTGAGTATTTGGCGGAGAACCTACTAAAGTTGCCATTCCACCAATACTCGAAGCATAAGCCACAGTTAACATTAAAAGCAATGGAAATCTACTTGAGGTGTTTTCGTGATCCTGAAGCTGAATAATTGATAGGGCCATCGGTAACATCATAAGTGTTGTTGCCGTATTTGAAATCCACATACTCAATACATAGGCACTAAGCCCAAAACCCAATAGAACCCTTGATTTTGATGATCCAAAAAGGGCTATAATTCTGGAGGCAATTTGATGATGAACTTTCCATTTTTCAAGAGCCAAAGCAAGAATAAACCCACCCAGAAATAGATAAACATTATGATTGCCATAAGACTGGGCTAGATCAGACCCATTTAAAAGTCCCAAAGGGGTAGCTAAAAAAAGTGGAATGAGTGCTGTAGCATAAATAGGAACAACCTCAAAAATCCAGAATATGACCATTAGCGCAGCCATACCTAGTGCGTTATATATTTTGGATGTTCCGCCCCCGATAATCAAGAGAAACAGAAATAAAATAAGACCTATGGCTCCAGCAATTGTTTTTTTATGCTGAACAAAAAGCACTTATTACTTATTCAAAGCATTTAACTGCTCTACGAAGTGTTTGCCTTTTTCGCCCACATAGGCTGTAAGCTCATTGAATTCTTTCTTCGACTTGAATTTGGAAATTTTTCCTAAAACCTCATCTTGAAAAGCTGCAGTTTCATCAATTAAAGCCTCCGTTTTTTTTGTTTTTGAATCGTCAACCATTTGCAGATAAAAACACTCCTCAACGATATCAAAAACCATATCATTTAGATTTTTCTTAAAAATTCTCTTACTTGCCATAATCTTGTTTTTAACAAAAGTAAAGAAGAAATATGGAACACTGCTTTATTTCAAATTCGAATTTAATCGGAACTAATAAATTTAAGTCCAAGACAGCGCTCAAATCTGCAATTGTACTAATTTTGAATACCTAATGACACTAGATCACAAATATTCGAGTTTACTAAGAGTTTCCATGCCCCTGATGGTATCCGGATTCATACAATCTATTGTTCTATTGACAGATTCAGCCTTTTTAAGCCGATATGATACTTTGTCATTTGATGCCGTCGGCAATGCTGGACTTCTTTTTATCACATGCTTCATGATTATGGTTGGTTTGGGCGATGGAACTCAAATTATCTTGGCGCGGCGTATCGGAGAAAAAAAACAAGAGCAGCTTGCCGGCGTATTTTCAACTGCATTGATTATTCAATTTGTTTTTGCATCCCTCTTATTTTTGGGATTATACTTTGGAGCGCCTTCACTCTTAAATTCAATATCAAAGAATTCAATTATCGCTGGTTTACAAGGTCAATTTATAGGTATTAGGGCCTATGCCTTTTTTCCGAGCTGCTTGTTTTTAATAATTCAAGCTTATTTTCTAGCAAAAGGCAAAACTTGGCCTGTTTTATTCTCAGCAATTGTAACAGCTTTATCGAATATCATTTTGGATTATTCTTTGATTTTCGGAAATTTTGGATGTCCAGAACTCGGCGTTAAGGGAGCTGCTTTAGCTAGTACGCTATCAGATGTTATTGGTATGCTTTCTATGTTATTTCTCTTTAAAATGGACAAAGAAAATAGACTTTTTGGATTGGGCTTTTTTAATGGGAAATCAACTAAAAATATTTTAAAAGTTTCTAGCCCTCTAATGGTCCAAGGCTCAATCGCTCTGGGAACATGGACTTTATTTTTTATGATGATTGAACAACGCGGCGTTTTCGAGCTCACCGTTTCTCAAAACATTCGTTCGATTTACTTTCTTGCTTTCGTTCCCATTTGGGGATTTGCAGGAACTACAAAGACCTATGTATCACAGTATTTGGGAAATGGTAAAGCAGAATTGATTCCAGAACTTCAAAAAAGAATTCAGCTCCTCACCACACTTTTTTTATTGGTCACTTTTCATGGCGCAATCTTGTATCCTGAACTTCTTGTTTCATGGATAAACCCTGAAGAGGCATATGTTGAGAAAAGCGCCTCGATTTTACGTCTGATATCTATGTCTGTAATACTCTATGGCATTATCTCTGTATACTATCAAACGATCCAAGGAAGTGGAAATACCTTCTACTCATTGTGCATTGAACTTTCTACAGTTCTTGTTTACATTTGTGCTTGCTACCTTTTTATTACTGTTTTCACATTGGATATTTATTGGATTTGGACCGTTGAATATATATACTTTGGTGTCATAGGTCTTATGAGTTATTTATATTTACGGAACTCAAATTGGAAATTGAAATCAATTTAAATGAAAACGGGACTAAAAATCATTTTCATGGGTACTCCTGATTTTGCAAAGGGCGTACTGCAAGAAATTATAAATAGTGTTAACGAAGTCGTTGCAGTAGTAACTGCACCCGACAGGCCTGCCGGGAGAGGTCAGAAGATTAGAAAAAGTGCGGTAAAGCTTCATGCTGAAATAAATGACATTCCTATCTTTCAGCCAGAAAAACTAAAAGCTGATGCTTTTATCTCTGACCTAAAAGGCCTAGATGCGGACTTGTTCGTAGTTGTAGCATTTAGAATGCTACCCGAAGTAGTGTGGTCTATACCACCAAAAGGAACAATTAACCTCCATGCGTCTTTACTCCCAAACTACAGAGGTGCTGCACCTATAAATTGGGCTATCATAAATGGAGAAAAAACAACAGGAATCACAACGTTCTACATCAATGATAAAATTGATACAGGTGATATTTTAAAACAAAATTCAATTCCTATCTCAGAAAATATGAATGCTGGCAATCTTCATGATGCACTTATGGAGGAAGGCTCAAAACTCGTAGTTCAAACACTTGAAGGCATAGCAGAAGAAAAACTTTCAAGCAAGAAACAGCATGATATTGAAGGCATCACAATTAAACATGCTCCTAAGATTTTTAAAACGGATTGTGAGATCAATTGGACAAACAATGTTCAGGATATACACAATAAGATACGCGGACTATCCCCTTACCCTGGGGCTTGGTGTTTCCTTTACAATACGGCTAAAAAAGCAAAGGTTCAGTTTAAACTATTTTTATCTGAAATACCCGAAATAACTTCGACCGAAAGGGGTAATAAACTAAAATTGAGTGAAAAAGGAATTTTATTCCCTGGTATTGATGGCTATCTGAGTGTAAGTGAATTACAGATAGAAGGAAAAAGAAGAATGAATTACAAAGAATTTACAGCAGGCAATGACCTTAACGATTTTGAAATCATTCTGGAGTCCTAATTTCTATTTCGTGTTCGAAATTTGCTTTAACTCTGACTTTCCGGCCTAAACTGAATCTTTTTTCAGGAGCAGTGTATGTCTCGGGGTCAAAAGGGTCCCAAATACCATTATTGTTTTTATCTTCTACAATAAAAACATCATAATCTCCCGGGATTAATTCATTAAATGATACATTCACATTTCCCGTTAAATCAACACGCTTATCTATTAATTTTTCTGATTTAAATAAGGAGATAAAATATTTATTCGCACTTGAATACCCAGCAACGTTTAAATCTCCAAGGCTTTCACTATTCTTTCGTTGAAGAACAAAATCCATGGCTTCATTCACAGAGCCATTAATTCCAATAATTGCACCCGAATCAATTTTCAGAATCGCACGGTCAAATTCAGCAGCACCTAACTCAATATTCAAGGCGTTTTTCAGTAATAAAACCCCAAGATCTAAGGCAATAAGACTACTGTCCACAGGAAGAAAAATTCTCAGCCCTTCGTTTTTTACCGAATCAATTCGTCGGTCAAAATTTATCCTAACGCAACAACTGTCGGGTAATAAAACAAATTTCTTCACCAACGTTAAAGACGTAATCGCCGCCTCAGGATATTCATTTCGCACTTTTTTCTTCAAGGTATCAACGGCTACCTGCAGCGATTCGTAATAGGTCGGTAAATAGTAATGTATACTATCATCATTCATTTGAGTGGTAGGCAATTGTGTCAAGTCTACTTCATTAGCATAAAATTCATCAAATGATAAAACGCTCGGTTTTCTAAGCGCTAAAATGTGTGATGCAATGAATTCCATCTGCGTTGGACTTTTCTTCATCAATGGGATCGATAACTTACAATGTAGCGTATCGGTATAATTTGTGTCAATATGAATTGGAGACATGGTTGCAAACTGGGCTTCATCTGCGTCCGATATATTATTCTTGTTTTCATCCAAAAAAACAGCATAAAAATAGGAACCATCTGCAATGGCCCGAAGTTTCGCAAATCCCTTTTCATTGGTTTTCGAAAAATAGATAGGTTTATTCTGCGCTAAGGAATCAAATAAGCCGACTGTTGCGTCCTGGATTGGTGCATTCGTGTAAGCATCAGAAATTTGGAAAAAAACTTCATTAGAATCTAATTCAAAGCCGGTTGAAAAAACAAGTTGAATCAAGGTGTCGTTACCTTCTGTAATGTCTTTGACAGCTTCGTTTAAATATAAAGAATAGGTGGTGTTTACTTCTAATTCCTGTTCTAAATCTATAAAAAGGGTTTTGTTGACGAGTCTGGTTTCATAGGAGACATTTGAAGGCAATAGCACTATATTTTCATTCGGTTTCTGAAGCGCTACAAATTCATCAAATTCAATTTCAATTTGACGTGTTTGAACATTTAAAGCCCCATCCATGGGATTACTACCTTTTATTCTCGGTGCGATCGTATCTTTTGAACCTCCGGTAATACTTCCAATCTGAGCACATCCCAAACATAAAAGACAAAAAATCAATAAACTTGCGAAGCGAACCATTTCAATAATTTTTCTAAATATTTTTGATCAACAGCGTCGAAATCATTGAACGTAATACTATCAATATCTAAAACTGCAACTACTTTTCCTTCTGCGTTTATTACAGGTAAAACAATTTCACTATTTGTTTCAGAGCTACATGCAATGTGTCCTGGAAATTGATGCACATCCCCTACAACAATTGTTTTACACTCAGACCATGCACTCCCACAAACGCCTTTTCCAAATTTAATTTCGGTACAAGCCAAAGGACCTTGAAATGGACCTAGGACTAATTTGTTATCATCTACTAAATAAAAACCTACCCAGAAAAAATCAAACTGGCTTTTTAAAACGGCTACAAAGTTTGCAAGACTTGATACCAATGCATCACGCTTAGAAATTAGCGAAAATAGGATAGCCTCAATTTTAATATAATTTGCTTCTTTGTCGAACTTATCCATTGATTGATAACCTTTGTTTGGAACTGATACAAAAATGAGCTTTTTCGTTGGATTTCGCAAAAAGAGTTGCTACATTCATCTCCCCTGTATACACTGTACAAACCACAATAAAATCAAAACATAAAATGAATAAAGAAATTCTAGTGCTCGACATTGAAACTACAGGACTAAGGCCTAATGAAGACCTTATACTTGAGCTAGGAATGGTCAAATTAAATCTCGAAACAGGCGAAGTCACTTCTCTTTTTGATGCAATTTTCAAAGACTCCAAACTCACAGCTAAACATAGAAATGCATGGATTTTTCAAAATGGATTTATGACCTTAGAAGAAGTGCGAGATGCGAAACCCATTGAAAATTACAGCGTTGAAATTCAAAAAATACTAGATGATCATTCGGGGTGTATCACAGCTTGGAATAGAGATTTTGACAGTGCCTTTTTGGAGAAGGCGGGATTCAATTTAGGCGAGGCTATTGATTGCCCCATGAAGAAAAGTGTTGACTTTTTTCAAATAGAGGGGGCGTTTGGTTTCAAATGGCCAAAAGCACAGGAAGCATGGGATGTTTTATTTCCAAATACACCTAAAGTTGAAGCGCATCGTGGCCTAGATGACTCTAAAATGGAAGCCGCTATTATTTTCGAGCTTTTTCAAAGAGGGGTCTATAAGCCATTTTAAAACACTTCTTCATTTTGAAGCTTTGTATTTTCCTTTAGACGGAAGGAATCTCCCAACTCTTTTTTGATATTTTATATATTCAGGATACTTTTCCTCAGTAATTGATTCTGAAAAATCTGAACTTCCCTTAAATAATAAAACGAGCAATAAACCACCAGTAAGTGTCCAATTAATCCAGTGACCAGTGGCAATTACGGAAAAGAAATAAAAAACAATCCATATCGCTTGTTCAGCCATATAATTCGGGTGGCGCATGTACGCCCACAAACCAGTATGGACAAAACCAACCTTATAAAATGAGCCGACTTTCCCTGCTTCTTTTTGTTTATATTTTTCAGTTTGATATTCGTATTGTTGTTGGTCAGCTAAATATTCAATATAAATAAAGCCTAAAATCAGAATAGCCAAAATAATGTCGGGAAAACCTAGGGGCTCACTCGTACCGAGAACACGGAGTGCAGGTAATGTAGTCAATAGTACCAAACCCATTTGATAAGCAGAAATAAAAATCAAATTAAAAAGCATCCATTTCCATTTCTTTTCAAATCCCGGTTTAGCGCGCAATATAGACCAACGGTAATCTTCTTCGCCTGTCCAAAATTTAAGCGAATACCCTCCCCTTCTCGCAAAGTTCAAACTTAAACGAACACCCCATATCGTCACAAGCGATGCCATCAATACCAGTCGTGAATCATAATCTGCGAAGGCAGCTAAAATCCAAACATATGGAATCGGCATAATACTCCAAAGTTTATCTACTTGACTGTAATTATCAGTTATTGAACTTACCACAAAGCATAGTCCAGATGCAATACCATAAACCCATAAAAGTGTAATTAAAGCATTCTGTTGGACCTCAGATAAAGGATCGTCATAATAAAAACATATTACTGGGACCGTAACAAGAGTAAATATTAGTAACAAAGCAACCTTCCACATAGTCTTAATTTTATTTTCTCTAAAATAATTAATTCCAAAAGATTCATTATTGTTAGGTAGAGAATTCCAGAGAAATAAATTTTAATGAATGGGAAGTAGAGAAATAAAACACGAAAATATAAAGCGTATAATCTTCTGGTTTCCATATTTTTATATTAATCCGTACAAACAACCGCGAAATATTGAAAACATTAACTAATTACATGTTGTTTAGATTAACAATAACGAATAATAGACCTTAATCTATTGTACTTTTAGACGCGAATCAATATGTTTCAATATAATGCTCAAAAAAAGCAACATCTCAAGGGGTTAATACGTTTAACGTTTGTGGTTTTTGAAGAACAAAGTATAAATAGCCTAAATAAACGTTTTTCAGTCAAATTTTTGACTTTAGCTGTCCTCCTACTTTCCTCTTTTTCATTTATTTCTCAAGTTGTCAGTCCTTTTGACATTCGATACCAAGCAAATCAAAAAGGTGGTATTAAAATGATATCAAACGTTGCAGTGACTTGCAATAGCGGCAATTCTAATTGTGGCGTATTTCAGCAGCAACTTCCTCCAAATGGTAACCACAACCAAGATGGTGGAGTAACTATGGATTACGTGGACATTGATTCTGATGGCTCCACTTTTATGTCCTCCAGCGATAGTTTAGCGCTTCCATCATGCAGTAGAGTTACATGGGCGGGTCTTTATTGGAGTGCGAGAGTTGATGAAAATACTGTAGAATATGTCACTAGAGATAATATTAAAATTAAACTCAATAACTTTTTCTATCAATCCTTAACAGCGGACGAGACTATTGATGTTCAAACCATTCCTGACAATTTCTTCTTTCAAATGCCTAGCTATTTTTGCTTTAAGGATATCACAAACTTAGTACAAGCATCCGGTGGGAATGGACGTTTTACAATAGCCAACGTATCAGCAAAAACGGGTGATGAAAATTTATTTGGAGCCTGGACTATTGTAGTTGTTTACCAAAACGAGTTGGAATCCTTAAGAAATCTTACTGTGTTTGATGGTATGGGATACGTCAGTGGACAAAACAACCTTGACATTCCAATTTCAGGTTTTGTAACTCCAAACACAGGTCCTGTAAGTTTTGAGCTGGGAGCCACGGCATACGAGGGAGACCGAAGCATCCAAGGGGATCGTTTTCAATTCAATGGAACTGGAGCATTTTTAGACGTTCCGGACCCACTGAGAACTCCTTCTGACTTTTTCAACAGTACAATTACGAGTAATGGTGCATTAACGCCTTTCAGGAACCCATCCTTTAATAATCTTTTAGGTTTTGACAACGGAATCTTCGTACCCGATAATTCTGCCTTCACATATATAGGAAACGGTGCTACATCCGCAACAATTAGAGTCGTTACCACCCAGGATGCTATTTTACCACGTGTGATTACCTCTGCCATTGACGTTTATCAACCTGATTTGCGCGCAAGTGTAACGATTGAAGATTTGAACGGTGCCCCGGCACAACCTGGAGATATTTTGGAGTATACGGTTGTTGGAAAAAATATAGGTTCAGATGTTTCCTTAGATACCTATATGCAAACCTCCTTGGACATTCGTACGGTTTACGTTCCCAATTCGATAGAATATCTTAATGGACCTTTCACCGGACCGAAAACAGATATTACAGGGGATGACCAAGCAGAATACGATCCAGTTGGGAAAATTGTACGTACCCGTGTAAACACAGGTGCTAATGCCATAAATGGAGGGAGTATGTTGAATTCTCCGTTAGGACTAGATAGCGCTGCGATTAAGTTTCAAGTACAAGTAATTGATGACTGCATTTTACTTTTATGTGATACAACCCTAGAAAACCTATCCTTCATTTATGGAGATGGCGCAATTGGTGGATTTCCTTATGACAACGGAGGCGCCTCGGCCGCTTTCGATTCAAATGGCTGTCCCACACCAACAACGAATGTGGTTACCATAAATGCACCTGACTGTTCTCAAATTGAAATCTCATCTAACCATCAGTACTGTGAGGGAGATTCTGTTCAATTTATTGTCCCTATCTCAGAATATGCAATTTACAATTGGCAGGGGCCAAATGGATTTACATCGACAGAACCCAACCCTGTAATTACAGATCTTTCCTTTTTAAATGATGGCGTCTATACCTTAAGTGTTGCATTACTAGATAGCTCCTGTATCTACGATAATATTTCAGATACCATTAAAATTGTGGGTTTGCCTCAAAACAACATTGATTCAATCGTTAACGTTACGTGCAATGGTTTTGATAATGGGCAAATTGCAATTTCCCCTGATGGTGTTGGCCCCTTTGAAATTAATTGGAGTAATAATTTAAGTGATTCTCTAATTACAAGTCTGGCACCCGGTATTTATGGATTAGAATTAATTGACTCCAACGCATGCAAAAACACTTTTACCTACGAAATAACAGAGCCTGACTTATTGATTTCTTCAGCAACGATTTTAACTGATTTCAATGGTTTTAATGTAAGCTGTTTTGCCGATAGTAATGGTTCAGCGGAGGTGATCTATTCCGGAGGGAC
>JAQXCN010000023.1 GCA_029251865.1 Crocinitomicaceae bacterium
CCACTTAACATCGTGCCATCCCATTCAAAATTGGAGTCATTTGATTTAAAAACAATTTGGTTTTTGGCGTCGAGTACAATAATCTGAAATTCCGATTTTTCAGACATTTCAATGGAAAATAGATCATTCACGCGATCTCCATTAGGCGTAAAGATATTTGGAAGAACAATGTTTTCTTCTGCAGGCAGTACTGCCTCATCTGACTCTAGAGCCTGAATAATCTCTTGCTCAAGAACCTCTGGGGTTTCAAGAACATTGTTAACTAAAGACACATTTTCTTCTACGGGTTCTGTCTCTTCTAAACTTGAGGGTGATGTAATAATATTCTCAGTAATCGTGTTTTCTTGAACATCAAAATCAGCTTGTTTTTCAGAAGGAATAGACACAGGCAAGCTTTCTTGTGCGGTTAAATCAGGCTGAGATTCCTGATCTTTAACTTCGGATATTTGACGATTCGAAATTGTTGGCGTCTCACTTTGAATAATAGGCTCCGAAGAACTTTTATCTTTTTGTTCAACTTCCAAAGTTTCAGAAGATAAAGGCTCATCTAAAACCTCTTCTTGCAAAACAATTTTTTCAGTAACTTTTGGACTTGACTCTTCACTGTTAAAGTAAAAATAACTGGCAACTCCAGCGGTAGTCACCCCAACGGCAACAGCGGCAATTTTCAATATAGATGATGCTCCTAAACCTGAAGCCGATGCTGCAGAATGACCAAGGGAACTTGAAACATTAGACCATACCGCTTCACTCGGCATAACCTCATGTGATTGAAGTTTTTCCCTGAACAAATCTTTTATAGGATCTTTATCGCTCATCTATTTTTATTATTCTTTCTTTTAAATAGGCCCTTGCTCTTAAGTATTGCGACTTGGATGTAGATTCTTTTACACCCAAATGTTCTGCAATCTCTTGGTGAGAGAAGCCTTCTATTGCAAACATGTTGAAAACAACTTTATACCCCGGGGGCATTTCCTGTATTTCTTTAATCAACTCGTCTGCTGACAATTTTTCAAATATATAAGCGTTCGTCGAGAGCTTATATTCTTCTTGCTCTAAAGGAGCATCAAACTTCAACTTTTGATTCTTTCGGATTTGATCCAGACAAGTATTCACTACAATACGCCGCATCCATCCTTCAAAAGAACCTTTTTTACTGTACTCAGGAAGCTTTGAAAAAACTTTTATCAATGCTTCTTGTAATACATCTTCAGCTTCATCGTTGTTCTTCATATAACGCATACAAACAGCGAAAAACTTAGGCGAAAAGCTATCATATAACTGTCGCTGGGCCCTTTGATTACCATCAATACAACCTTGTATCAAAGACAATTCATCCATGGCACCTGATATTAAGACTACGATTTAAGCTTAAAAGTTGCATCAATGTTCAAATTCAATTGGTCGAAATAATGATAACACCGGATTATGATCAGAAATTCTTGTCATAATTCCACTCTTTATTTCTTTGGGTTCTTCAATCCAAACTTTGGCTTGTATCATCCTGGCTGTTCGTCTTAAAAGTATAAAATCAATCCATACAGATTTACCTTCATGAGGAAATAAATCTTGGTCAGAGAAATTCGCGCTATATTTTATCTTAGACTCAAGCTCTAATTCTTCAATATCCAAGGTTTTAGTCAAAAAACCAAACATTTCCCCTTTTGACTTTAAATTAAAGTCTCCCCCAAAAAGAATTGGACTTGATGCGTCAAGCCGTTTTGAAGCATTCGCGATTTCGATTATTTGTTCCTTTCTTGTGTTCATGCAACGCAATGAAGTGCCTGCTTGGAGATGTGTTCCAAAGATGCCAATACTTTCACCGTACCAATTAATAGCGGTTTGAACGAATCCTTTTTTTGCCAGCCTATCTGAGCCCGTTCCTGATTTAAAAGAGCCAAAGTGCTCTTCCAACAACGGCAGCTTCGAAAAAATGAGCACTCCTAATGATACCCCGAAAAATGAAAGCGGTCCTCGGGAGGTGTGATTCGGGTATATGCCTTTTAACACTTTTATCAATTCTACTCGTGATTTTTTATGAAACACCTCCTGCAGAATAATGACGTCTGCATCTGAATGCAATAAATAAACCCCAATCCCTTTCGTTCGCTCTAATTGATTATCGCGAAGAATCCCTGGACGCAAAAAGACGTTCCAACTCAAAACCTTTAACTCGTTTTTTTGAGCAAAAGAGAAGAGCGATAAGCAATAGAAAGAAAGAAAAAGAAGAATGGATTGAATTTTCACTAAAACAAAGTTAAACGAATAAAAACAACTAAAAGTTGGTACTTTTAGTTTATGATTAAAGGTCTCCTTCTGTTCTTTCTCCTGTTTATCCTTACGTCTAAAGGCTTCTGTCAGGCCCAAAATTGGCGTTTTGAAATCGCGTTAAATGACCGCCTTCAACTCCCGTTTTTCATCGAAATAAATAATAAAATGGAAACCTTTGTCATAAATGGTAAAGAAAAAATTAAGCTCAAAGTCAATATACAGGGAGATTCTGTAGTCTATCAGTTCAAGGAAATGGATAGTTATTTAAAATTCACCTTTCAAGATTCCAATAATATCATTGGGTATTGGAAAAACAATCGAAAAGGCGCTTCCTATCCATTAACAGGAACAACACAACTAAAAAGTAGGTTTGAAGCCGCACAAAGTGGACCGTCAAAAAAAGTATTTTCATCTTACAAAGTGACTTTTGGTCTTGAAAAAGGTTCATGGCCAGCAATTGGTTTATTTGAACAAAACAACAATGTAATCTCGGGTACATTTCTCACAGAAACTGGGGATTACCGCTACTTAGATGGCAATGTTTTTGGTGACCGCCTCTATTTGTCCTGCTTTGATGGTTCCCACGCATTTGTTTTTACCGCCAAAATTAATGGTGATTCTTTATCAGGCAGGTTTTACAGCGGAGCCTCTTATCAAACGAATTGGAAAGCTATAAAAGATGAAAATGCCTCAATTGGAGACCCAAACACGTTGACTTACCTGGTGGACAAAAATTATGAATTATCGAACATGAGATTTCATACCCTTTTCTATGGCAGAAAGAAAATTAATTTCAAGAAACATGCTATTACATTAATTCAAATTATGGGTAGCTGGTGTCCAAATTGTCTTGATGAAACGAACTATTTCAAGACCCTTCATGCAAACTATACTGACGATGGCTTACAAATTATAGCACTCGGTTTTGAAAGTCAAAAGACAAACCGAGGAAGAAAAAAGCATCTAAGGGCCTTCACAAAAAAAGCAAGGATCCCTTACAAGGTTTTTCTTGCAGGTAAGGCGAGTAAAAAAGAGGCTTCACAACGTTTTTCAATGCTTAATGGTATCAGTAGTTTTCCAACTACTCTTTTCGTAAACAGGCAAGGGGAAATTATTCATGTCCACACAGGGTTCAATGGCCCAGCGACAG
Source organism: Crocinitomicaceae bacterium (assembly GCA_029251865.1). Lineage (GTDB taxonomy): Bacteria > Bacteroidota > Bacteroidia > Flavobacteriales_D > Crocinitomicaceae > UBA952. Next base: position 3,422 of record JAQXCN010000023.1, read on the forward strand.
GAAAAGTTTTCGAGGAGTATAAAAAAGAAACGGAAAGTCTTATCGAAGCAGCATTGCTAAAATGAAAAGGGTTACCAACTTCCGCCAGCTCCACCGCCGCCAAAGCTTCCACCTCCAAAACTCCCACCTCCAAAACTGCTTCCGCCTCCGGAGCTAAAACCGCCTCCGTAGAACGTTCTTCCACCACGGCCACCATTATTTCTACGACCGAAAATAAACACCAAAATAAAAATGGGGATAAAGATTACCGTTAATAAAATATCGACCCAGCTCATTTCATTTGCTTTTTTCTCATATGCCTCTGCACTGTATTCTCCATTTGCCAGAGCGATTAATACCCCGACACCATTATTTACGCCATTGTAATATTCCCCTTGTTGAAAACTAGGAATCACATCATGGTTAATTATTGTTCCTGTTAAACCATCTGGTATTGCACCTTCTAGCCCTTCTCCAATCGCAATGAAAGTTTTACGCTTCCCTTCGCCACCTGTAGGTTTGATTAAAAAAACAATACCATTGTCCTTTTCTTTTTGACCAACACCCCACTTCTGACCAAGTTCCGTTGCATATTCCCAATCCTGATATCCAAGTAAATCGTCCGTAACAACGACCACTATTTGATTGCCCGTGCTATCTTCAAAGTTTCTTAGTCTCTGTTCCAGTTTTTGGGCTTCTTGAGTCGAGAGAAAATCCGGCATTTCCTTAGAAAGATTATTGTAAAGTTTAAAAGGTACTGGGACCGCAGGCAATTTAGACTGTCCAAAACTATTTAAGAGAACCGTAATAACGAAGAGACCTGAAAGTAGAACTGCTTTTTTCATTTTATTTAGATTCATCCGCTCCAAAAGAGATGTCATTACTTAATTCATTGGTGTCATCGGACTGATAAGGGAAATGTGACTTGAGCTGGGCTCCTGATCTTTCAATCGCTTGAACTAGACCATCCGCAAACTCCCCTATTTTAAAACTTTCAATCAGGTTGTTTTTAATAGCATCCCAAAAGTCAACCGAAACAGCCTCATTGATACCTTTATCACCTACGATGGCAAGTTTCTTGTCTTTTATTGCCACATAAATGAGGACTCCATTACGAAGCTCCGTTTCGTGCATTTTTAGCTTTTCAAATACTTTAATCGCAGAATCTAAAGGAATGCCTGGACACTTCCCGTCAATGTGCACTCGAATCTCACCGGAAGTATTCAATTCTGCATT
>JAQXCN010000034.1 GCA_029251865.1 Crocinitomicaceae bacterium
CGTTTCATCAGTTGCACATTGTCCTGCATCAGGTGTAAATGTATATGTTGTAGTTGCTGTATTGTTAATGGCTGGGAACCAAGACCCAACGATACTGTTTGTCGAAGTTGAAGGAAGAAAAATAGTACCTCCTGTACATGTAGCAAGCACTTGGGTGAATATTGGTTCAATTTCTTGGTTTACGTCTACCGTAAGGCTCTGTGTGGTAGCACACTGTCCTGCATCTGGGGTGAAGATATAGTTTGTAGTCGCTGTATTGTCCACCGCTGGTGCCCATGATCCTGAGATACTATTCGTACTTGAACCCGGTAAGCTTAATGCATCTCCACTACAGATTGCTGGAATAGGATTGAATGTAGGAGAAATATTCGCATTATTGACTGTAATGCTAATGTTTTCTTCAGCTGTAATCGTACATATTGAACTGGTAACAAGAGCGTTAATGTTTACGATTCCGTTTGAAATACTCGGGATATAAGTTGTGTTTTCGTTTGAGGGTTCTGTAAATGACCCAGAGGTTGCAGACCAGTTAATACTTGTTCCCAGGCCTGAAATTATAGCTGCAAAATTCGTGTCGTCACCGGCGCAAAGGGTTAGATCACCAATTGGTTCAATACTCGGAGCTTCTCTTATGACAATGGTCATTGTGGTTCCACTCGCACATTCATCAGCATTTGGCGTAAAGGTATATGTTGTAGTATTAATATTATCTGGAGCTGGTGACCATGCTCCTTCGATCCCGTTTAAACTGGTATTTGGTAAGTTGATGGATTCTCCTTCACATACATAAGGAATATTTGTAAAGCTTGGAGATACTGAGTTATTTACAGTGAGATTAACGGCCTGAGAAAAAGTACAGCCAGGTGTAGTTTCAAGTTGTATATAAAATATGCCTGAATTAAATAATAGGTTCGGATTAGTTACTGGGTTAGTACATTGTGAGTTGTTCCAATAAGTTAAATTTCCAGATTCACTTCCCGCTGTTATTGGTGCATCAGTAATATTTCCAATTCCACAAAAGGCAGGAGGGTCTGTGACGATTAAATTGGGTGTAGTACAAATGCAAGTCGGACTTGGTATGCTTGTTTGCATTTCGATATCACAGATAGAATGAATTTGAGTTGCACCACCCGAAGAGGATGTAAACCCCCAATAAACTGAGGAGGGAGACGCGAAGAAAGAGCGAATGTCTCCATTATATGAGGTTACGAGCGTACCATCAAAATATACTCGGTATTGTAAAGCAAAAGGATTCCATGTAATACATATATCATGATCATTCCCATCTACAACTGAATTACCTGATGGGAGCAGGCAATCCGGCCCAGCGACAGTAGCTGAACTATTGGTCGAACCGTTTATTTGAATTGAACTGTGGTTACAAGGAATATCATTATCTCCAAAAGAAGCGCCATTGTAAGTGTCAAATTCAACCGCTACACTAGGATCGATGGGACAAGCTCCTCCTTGACAGTTTATTGGATTTCCAGGTGCATAACCCATTCCTCCGCCTGTCCCCCCCAATACATTTAATCCTTCACCTTGAAGCACAAAGGCAATACCATCACCCGTGAGTTGGTTTGAACCAAAATTGGCTTTGAAGTTCAATTTGAAACTTTGATATAAACTAATTGTATTACATACCCATAAAGCACCTTGCTGAAAATTACCTGCAGCATTCATGTCTATGCAACTTCCATTCGTGCCTGCTGTGCCCACGAGTTGATATGTGTTAGCATCACAAGTACCAGAAGTTTGATTTAAACTTGTACCATTTAAGGTGATAGTTTGACAAAATATAAGGGGTGCGAAAAGCACACCGCAAAGCGATAATATGAGTGAGTAATACAAGAGTTAATAGTTTAGTATTCACGAATATATAAAGAAATAAGTGTATAAATGACATTTACTCATGCTTTTATCTCGGTTTCAACCAAGGATCGACATTGCATGGTCCGCGAATAAATTTATTTCGTTACATTGAGATGTAAAGAAAAAACAAGCATGAAGCAATTTAAAAAAGTAAGAACGGAGGATGATTTGGAGATTCAACTCTATAAATCTAATGTAATTACACCAAAAGCAATCCTCTTTCTAGTGCATGGAATGGGAGAGCACGCCATGCGTTATGCTCATGTAGCCGAATATTTTAAAAATGTAAATATTCTTTCGGTTGCTATTGACTTGAGAGGACATGGTAGGTCTCAAGGAAAACGAGGTCATATGCCAACTTATGACTTGATGATGTCTGATCTAAAAAATACGATTGGTGCTTTAAAAGAAGAATTTTCAGGAATTCCTTTCTTTATTTACGGGCATAGTATGGGGGGGAACCTTGTGCTAAATTATTTAATTAGAAACAAAGAAACTGTAACCGCAGCTATTGCTACTGGACCGTACCTAAGACTTGGATTCGAGCCGCCTAAATGGAAAGTTTTCTTGGCTAGGATTTCTGCAAATATTTATTCTGAATTGAGTCAGCCGACCGAGTTAGAGCAAGAGGCTCTATCACGAACACCTCAGGTGCTAGAAGAGTATAAAAATGACCCTCTTGTCCATGATAAAATAACAGCTTCTTTTTTTGTGAATATTCATCAAGCTGGTATTGATGCAATTGAAAGAGCGGCAGAGATAACAACACCGTTATTATTGATGCATGGAGCAAAAGATCGCTTGACCTCCCCCGCGGGAACCAAGGATTTTCATTCTAATGCAATGAGTCATGTCAAGCTGCATATGTGGGATGAACTGTATCATGAAATCCATAACGAACCTGAAAAAACTCAAGTCTTTAAGATGGCACTCAAATGGTTTCAACAGTTTTTAGATAAATAAAGGAAATCCAATTGTTGAGAAATAGGTAACTATAAATGCAATTATCCAACCGCTGTAGACTTGATTAGGTGTATGTTTGTTTAGATACAATCTTGCTGATAATATTAGGCCAGAAGTCAAAATACCAATAAAGATAACTCCTGGATTAAATATCATTTGATTTCCTCCGAAAGCAAATAAATAGCCTGTAAGAATTCCGGCACCGGCAGCGTGCAACGATATTTTATAATTTGATGTAATTAGAATAAAAACCAATGCCACCAATGCACCTGTTAAAGGCAAAGAATAAATATAGATGGGAAGCAGGTAATCTGGTGCTTTTTTCCAAAATAAAAAGAAGAGCAAGATACAATAGGATAACATGATGAAAAGTGGGAAAAGACGCTCTTTTCGTTCATCCATTTCTACCGATGATAGCAGGCCTCTTCGGTACATTAAGACAAATGACATGCCAGGTGCAAGTGCTGTAAATACAAGGAATAAAAATAAGATTTGTGTTTTTAGATCTCCAGGCAAACCAAATAAGGAAGGATTGCTAATGTTTGCCTCTTGAGATGGGATATAGAGCGTTAAAAGTAATCCGTAGAAAGGCATGAATAGTGGTAGAAAGACCCATGAAACTACTTTAGACAGAATTTGCATTATAGTTCTTTGCGCATTCTAGCAACAGGAATATTGAGTTGCTCTCTGTATTTGGCGACGGTTCGTCGAGCGATGTTATAACCCTTTTCTCTTAATAAATTCATAAGTTTCTCATCGGTCAATGGTGTTCTTTTATTTTCAGAATCAACAGCTTCGGACAGAATCTTTTTCACTTCTCTTGTCGATACCTCCTCGCCACTATCCGTAGAAAGAGATTCAGAGAAGAAATATTTTAATGAGAACACACCAAAATGAGTTTGCACAAATTTGCTGTTTGCAACTCTAGAAACTGTAGAGATATCCAAATTCACAATATCAGCTATATCTTTAAGAATCATCGGTCTCATCTGCGTTTCATCACCTGAAACAAAATAACCTTCCTGAAACCGCATAATGGCTGTCATGGTCAGAAGCAAGGTGTTCTGGCGCTGACGGATCGCATCAATAAACCATTTGGCGTTGTCTAGTTTTTGTTTAACAAAGCTTACCGCCTCCTTATCTGATTTTGTCGTTTTTGCGCCTTCTGAATAGGATCTTAGCATCGTTTCATATTCTCTACTTACCCTCAATTCTGGTGCATTTCTCGAATTTATTGTTAATTCAAGCCGGCCCTCATTCTCGTAAACTATAAAATCAGGAACAATTTGTTGGAAGTTCTTATTACTCCCTTTTGATGCGCCTCCTGGTTTTGGGTTTAGTTTTAATATTTCGTCAATAGCTTCTTTTAAGTCTTGATTTACGATTTCTAGCTTTTTTGAAATTTTTTCGTAGTGCTTTTTGGTGAATTCCTCAAAGTGGTTTTCAAGAATTGTTTTGGCTGTAAATTTTGCAATATTTCCGTCCTGTTTCCTGTTAATTTGAAGTAGCAAGCATTCTTGAAGATCTCTTGCACCGACGCCAGCAGGATCTAAATCTTGAATCATGTTTAAAACCTCTAAAACCTGTACTTCATTAACATGAACATTCATAGAGAAAGCAAGGTCATCAACAATGGCCTCAAGGTCTCTGTTCAAGTATCCCGATTCATCTAGGTTTCCGATAAGAATATTAGCGATTAACTCTTGACCCTCGGCAAGCTTTAAAAGTTGCAATTGCTCATTTAGTCTTTCTCGAAAGGTAGTTCCACCCGAAAAAGGAATCACTTTGTCATCCGAATCTTTGGATTGATTATTTGCTCTTGTTTTATATTCTGCTACGTCATCTTGGAGATAATCGGAGATATCAAAATCATCAGTTTCTCTCTCTTCAAATTCTTCCTCGTTTGAATAGTCTTCATCAAATTCTTCCTTACCTTCTTCAAGGGCAGGGTTTTCCTCTATTTCTTGTTTGATGCGCTGGTCTAGCTCCATCGTCGGAACCTGCAACAGTTTCATTAATTGAATTTGTTGAGGAGAAAGCCTTTGCTCGAGTTTTTGAATAAGATTTTGTCGTAAAGCCATATTTTAGTCTTCCCTCAAATATAAGATATAATAACCCTATTAAAAAAGAGGGATTCACCTAAAAAAGTTAAAAAACAGTTAATGTTTGCTTACTCTACTTTTTGTTTGATGACTTGATAGATTTCCCAAGTTGTTTGATTAAAAGCACAAATTAGTAAATGCATGTTTGATGCATTGTATATTCCATCGAGTTGGTTTGGTACTTCAAAACTGTAATTGATGAGATATTTTTCGTTGACTAAATTTTCGCTTGTAATTTCGCGCCCAAAGGTTTCATTATTTAAATTACCTCTGTGTATGTCTCGATGCGTGTAAGAGGAGTTGTGTGAATTATCTGACATTTTCTGGTCTCCTACGAGCGAATCTTCAAGTAAATAAACCATAATAGATAGGTCATCTGTAACATTTGCATCCAATGGGTCAACTTCAACGTGCAAGAATGCACCTTTTGTTGCTTCATAATAATTAAGTTGTGCCTGGAGGTTTACTTTTAAATCATTATTAGTAATAATTTCATTTGTCATACTTGTCCATTGTGCTGGGCTTTGAAAAACCGTGCTATTCGTAACGCGATTTACAGTTCCTCTCGGATTCCCTGGAAAGCCCCCATCATTTTCACCGAAATACTGCCCGATTTCAACGCCTTGCGGATTGGTGAAATCTGTGGGGTAGTCTGGAGGTGAGACAGCCTGAAAGTCTCCAATGCCGTCTGGTCCTGCGTGAATCCCAACAGAAAAGACACTTGACGGATTGGCCATATGAAGGTCATATGCAAGTTCTGCGGCTGCAGGACAAAACACACATTTGTGCCCTGTGAAATCCTCAATAATTACATTTCTTTGTGTATTGGAATTTGCCGCAAAAGTTGGCCATTCGTTGTTTTCATAATCTGACCAATCACCTGGATATAAAGAAGTGTCAAGGTCAATACTTACCGTTGGAGGATAAGGGTTTTCCACATGGTCACAAGAACATAGAATGAGAAAAAGAATACCTATTGAAAATAAATTACACATAATTAAAAACTTTGAGTGAAGCTAAGAGTTAGACCGTTGTTTGCAGGTACGAATCTACAAACACCTCCGACGCAAAACAACCCTGCTCTTTGTCTACCATAAGAAACCGTGAATCGCGTTGATTCTTTGATATATCCACAAGTAACGATCGGATAATTTACTCTTTTCGAAGCATCTGAATTCCCATAATTGTATTGGTTCATGAAGCTGAAAAAGTAATGAGGCGATACTGTATACTCTACAAGAGCAGTAAACCAGTCCCCTTTGTCATTTTCTCCATTTTCTTGAGGTTTAACAAACAGACCTTGTAATTCAGCACGTATAGAGTGCTTAGGGGCTATTTTATATAACATTTCCACTACGCCAATATGGGCATTAATAATCCCTTGCGCATCATTAGAGATTTTAGCAACATCATTGTTGATTTGGATATTGTAATAGCTGAGGATTCCCGAAAATTTCTTATTAAATTTCTTAGTGATATTAAAATTTATGTCCTGCCAGTATAGGCTATCACTCATCACAAAGGGTGTGCTCGTATAGGCAATTCCTGTGGAGTCATTTGGATTGATTGTACTTGCGTCCATTTTGGGTTGATAGGTTGTAGAGAAGTTCGCACCTATAGTAGTCCCATATTTACCACCTAGTTTTGATTTTCTTTTAAAAGTGTAAAGAAAGTCTACCTGGTATGCAACCTCTCCTACTGGTTGTGTAGCATAAGGATACAGGGTAGCAACTAGGTTATAGGTGTGCGTTTTATTTAATGCAGGCAAGTAGTTGATAAAAACATCTTGTAAATCTTTTGTTCGGTCGGAACGGTAGCTCATATTATCTACAGATTTTGCCGAGAAGAGGAGCCCTAAGCCTTTCTTCGTGTAACTAAGGTTGAAAACACTAGCGTGACCTGAATTATAAATGTAATTATTATCATTACTTGGGTCTTGTCCTTTATGAATGTACTCACCATCTAGAAAAAAGTTTTTATACATCAATTGAAATCTTCCGCCATATGACCCAACATTTTCAGGTAGAATTAATGTAGAGTTGTCATCTCTCTGATACTTGCTTACAAAAGAAGCCCCTATGACAATATCTAAATCTGATTCCTTTAAATTCCCTACAACTTCATTGAGATGAAGTTCACCATCAACGCCTCTTACAATACCGGCTCCATGAACCATACGGCCACTCTGAAATGAAAGTCTTTGATATCCATAAACACCTTTGAAAACGATACCCGGTTTTGGTTTTACAATAACTCGAGCGCCGTCGAGTAGGTTGTCATATCCTAAAGCCCGATCCTCATAAGCGCGTAATGCGAGACCAGTTCCAAATTGCTCGTAAAAAGAGCCGAGTGTTACATCTACAAAATCGTTTTTATAGCCTACATAACGCATACCGAGACCGGTGCCATCAAATCGATTAGGATACCCTTGAATACGCGGCAAGTACGATTCTAATCGCATTCCTGCTTTGAAATTTCCATTTGTGTAAAAGACATTCATGTAGGAATTAATGAGACCTTTTGATGGAGGTTGATTCGCTCCTATTACCGTATCTTCATTAAGGTATTGGAATGTTGACTCTGCATTTCCTGATATGGAACCTTGCGCAAACAAAAAAGAAGCCCCCATAATAAAGGGAGCTAAAAGCAAAAGTTTAAAGTTCATTTTGTACTATTTGGCACTGAGTTTTAGGATTTCTTCGTACAATTCATCCTCATCGCCCGGTGCGTAGTTGTTGTGTGAATATACAATATTTCCATCAGTATCAATCAAAAAGGTATGCGGTACATTGTTTACACCCATTGCTCTTTTAAAGTCCCCATTGGGATCTAGAAGAATCTCATAATCCCATGCTTTACCATTTGAATAAACAGCAACTTGTCGTTTTGTTTTTTCATCATCTACTGAGACGGCTACCAAAGTAACACCAGTTTCATCCTGCCAATCCGGGTAAAGATCATGAATTGTGTTTAGCTCCTTCTTGCATGGAGAACACCATGTAGCCCAAAAACTGATTACTACAGGCCCTTCAAAGCCCATTTTTGCGGTATTAACTACGGAACCAGAAAGATCTTTAAGTTCGACGGAAGGCAATTGCTTCAGACTTTTTACTGTTTCTTGAGCAAATAAAAGCCCTGCCGCAAGGCAAAATAGGATTGTAAATTTTGTTTTCATAAGGTTGTTTTTAACGTCAAAGCAAAAAGAATGCCATACCAAAAGTAAATAAATTTCCTAAGTTTCGAATTGAAAGAGACTGACTTGAAATTTTGTCTTTCCGTGAGGAATAAGTTATATTTGTTTTATGAAAAAACTCTACTTCGCTCTACTTCTTATCTCCCCTTACTTTTTGTTCGCGCAATCGACAATCACCCTTCAAGACTCAGAGGATAATATTTCAGGTGGTTCATATGAACTTACTACATCGAGTTCTGACGCTGTAGATGTCCCATTTGAAATCAAAAACACGGGTGCGAGCGATGCAAATTGGAGAATTACGAGATTAAAAATGGATGTGCCAGGAGGTTGGTCTGATTTAATGTGCTGGGGTCACGCAACAGATCCTTTCGGAGGAACTTGTTTTTCTTCAAGTCAAATGGCAGGAAACCCTTGGACAACACCTAACGGAACCTCTTTTACAGTTGGTCCAAACGAATATGGAAAGTTGAAAATCACGATTAGTCCAGAAGATGGTGCTTCGGGTCTTGGTCACTACCGCTACTATGTATCCAATGATGGTGTGAATTACATTGATTCTGTAGATATTAAATTTGACTATAGCCTATCAGTTCAAGAAGTTGAGCCTATTTCAGTTTCTATCGTACCGAATCCGGCATCTGATTTTATTCAGGTGAATCTTGCGGGAGTGTCAACTGCTCAAATGAAAATGGTTGATGTCTTGGGAAGTGAAGTCCTAAATCAAAGTGTATCGACTTCATCAACCTTTGATATTTCAAACTTCCGAAATGGTGTTTATATAATGTCTTTTAGTGCACCTGGATCTAAATCAATTGTTCGTAAAGTAATTGTTAAGCATTAATTTCTAATTAACATTCCTAACCTCTTTAGACGATTAATTTGTCTAATTTCGTTGCATGTCTCAGAAAAGATCCAAAAAAAGATCTGGTGGTGTTGGTCGAAAATCACTTAGAACTTTACTTATTCGTGTTTTTGAAAAACACAATACCAAAGAATTAACACACAAAGAAATTTGTCAAATTGTGGATGCGCGTGATCCTAATGCGCGGCAGAATGTTTTCGATGAGCTAAATGTTTTATTCAAGCATGGTTCAGTAGATCGTATTAATCATTTTACATTTAAAGCAAAATCAAATCTACAATATTTAGAAGGTCAAATAGATATCACGCAGAGAGGAGCGGGCTTTGTGTCTTGTGAAGGTTATGAAAAGGATTTCTATATAGCACCTCAAAACATTAACAAAGCACTTCAGAGGGATAGCGTTAAAATTAAGGTGATCAAACAGGGAAGGTCAAGAGCCGAAGCTGTCGTTGTGGAGGTATTAAAACGTGATAAAGTTCAATTTGTTGGAGCGCTGAGAATTCTCGATAAACATGCTGTTTTAATTCCGGATAATCCAAGATTGGGCTTAGATATTGAGATTCCTAAAAATAAAATCGGCAATGCTAAAAATGGAGACAAAGTCCTTGTTAAAATAACAACATGGCCCCAAGGTAGAGAGATCCCGTATGGAGAGGTTACAGCTGTTCTAGGTGCAAGCGGAAGTAATGATGCCGAAATGTTAGGTATATTATATAACCAAGGTATAGAGCCTGTTTTTCCGGAGGCAGTCATGGAAGAGGCGGAGTATGTTAAAATTGAGCTTGATCCTGATGAGATTTCAAGAAGAAGAGATTTTCGCCAAGTACTAACCTTTACAATCGATCCCTTGGATGCAAGAGATTTCGATGATGCAATTTCTATTCAAAGGTTGTCAAATGGTAATCTTGAAATAGGAGTCCATATTGCCGACGTTAGTCATTACGTCCAGGAAGGAAGTGCAATGGATATAGAGGCCCTAAAAAGATCAAATTCTGTTTATTTAGTGGATCGTGTAATACCGATGCTACCTGAACAACTCTCAAATGTTGTCTGCTCATTACGTCCAAAAGAAGATAAATTTAGTTTTTCGGCGGTTTTTGAGCTAGATGAATCAGGTAAGATTTACAAAGAATGGTTTGGTAAAACGGTCATTCACTCTGATAGAAGATTTACTTATGAAGAAGCCCAAGATATTATTATGGGTGCTGAGGGTGATCACAAATCAGAACTTTATCTATTAAATAAAATAGCGAAAACACTTCGGAAGCGCCGCCTTAAAAATGGAGCATTAAGCATTGAATCTGAGGAAATGCGATTTCGGTTAAACGAACAGGGTTTTCCTGCAGAGGTAGTTGTTAAGACATCAAAGGAAGCCCATAAGCTTGTCGAAGAATTCATGCTTCTAGCCAACAAGCAAGTCGCAATATTTCTTGGTAAACCAAAAAAAGAGGGTGCAAAAGCGGTAACCAGTTTATATCGAACGCACGACCGACCAGACCCAGCAAAACTCGATATTTTTTCAGTATTCATTAATAAGTTTGGCTATAAGGTTGATTTGAATCAACCTGAACTAATTGCAAAAAACATCAACAAGTTGCTTGGTGATATTCGTTTAAAAAATGAATATTCTTTGATTCAATCCATGGCTATAAGATCCATGGCAAAGGCAGTTTATGAGACCGAAAACATAGGTCATTATGGATTGGCATTTGAGCATTACACGCATTTTACTTCACCTATTCGAAGATATGCTGATCTGATAATACACCGAATTCTTCAAGCTACCATAGAAAAGCGAAAGAGTACTTACGAAAAAGGATTAGATCAGATCTGTAAGCATATTTCTGCTAACGAGAGAAAGGCTTCAGAGGCAGAACGCGAATCCACAAAATACTTTCAAACCTTATTTGTACAGGAACATATTGGTGAAGTTTTTGAAGGTACAATATCAGGAATTGCTGATCACGGCATGTATGTGAGGATGAAAGAAAATTACTGCGAAGGTATGGTTCCAATGAGTCAAATCCCTGGAGATAGATTTCATTTTGACCAAGAGCGATTTTGTATTCTTGGTGCAAAGACTAAGAAAGAATATAATTTTGGTGATACCGTTTTTGTTCGAGTTTATGAGGTGAGCCCACGGAAGAGGCAAGTTGACTTGGAATTTGTAAGTGATCAAGAGGATGGCATTAATTAAAAAATGTAGAGGCTTTGAGCCCCATATCGGAGAAGACTGTTGGTTGGCAGAAAATGCAACTTTGGTTGGCGATTTGAAGATGGGTGAACAGTGCTCGGTTTGGTTTAATGCGGTAGTAAGAGCTGATGTGAATGCCATTCGTATTGGTAATCGTGTAAATATCCAAGATGGAGCGATATTACATTGTACTTACGAGAAGACCCAGGTGGTCATAGGCAATAATGTTTCTATCGGTCATAATGCACTAATTCATGGTTGTACTATTGAAGATAATGTATTGATTGGCATGGGTTCAATTGTTATGGATAATTGTCACGTAGAATCGAATGCTATTGTCGCTGCGGGAGCGGTATTACTCGAAGGGACAACGGTTGAATCTTGGAGTATTTACGCCGGCGTTCCTGCGAAAAAGGTAAAGAGTTTATCCAAAGAACTTTTTAAAGGGGAGGTCGAAAGAATCTCAAAGAATTACATCAAATATTCTTCTTGGTTTAAATAAAAAAAGCGACCCCGTCGGGATCGCTTTCAAAAAAAATCTAAAATCGCTTTTCTTTAAGCTTCTTTTGTAGATGCTACTGCTAAGGAATAAACAACTAAACCAAATCCGATTTTGTTGATTGCATCACCAATGTTGTAAATTACATCCATTGCTAATTCCATTCCGAAGATTTCACCTGCTTCACCGTACCAGCCAGCAGTTCCTACCATGTACCCTAAAGGATAAATTGCCCATCCAATAAGGACGAATTTACATAACATGTTGTGTGCGTTCAATACTGAACCTCCTGCTTTGGTTGCTAGCGCTTTTGCCTCTCCAAACATTATTAAATACACTATGTAGAAGTATGCAAGACCAGAAATTAATCCCCACATCGCTGCATTAGCCGTGTCAACTCCTTCACCCCAGTATCCTGTTACTAACATTACTACTGAAGCACCGATTAAAGTCCACATTAGTTTTTGCGTTGCTCCCGCTGCTTTCAAAATCAGGTAGAATTCCACACACATTAACGGAACAGTCAAAATCCAATCCACATATCTAAAGAACGTTGGCGATTCTCCTGTAGACGCCCAATAATCACGCATGTAATAATAGTGAACAGCGGCGATGAAGGTAATCAAACCGGAAACAAGAATAGAAGTTCTCCATTTTCGGTCAAATGAGTTCATAGATAGAAAAAAGAAGGCAGCGGCTGCCATCATTGCCATACATCCTACAAAGAATGTAAAGCCAACGTAATCATCGGTAGCCATTTTTGGTACCATAAGCATTAAATTATTCATTTTGTTAAGTTTTTGGTTATGAAGTTTAAACAGAAAAACGTTTTAAAAGTTCATATTTGTGCATGTTTTTTTAGAAAAAAAGCACATGTTTTTTTTTAAAATACTGATAAACAAGTATTTATATTAAATAAAAAATGAGAATTTTTTGTACAATTTTTTAGTATAATGACTGTTTTGTCGTAAAAAAAACCATTTTGGTCTGCAAAAATGCACAGGTTTGCGACATGATTTTAGCGCTTATTTTTTATTGTAAATCCCAAAATGAGAAGTTGGGCATTTTACCTTTTTCAGTATTTTAGCTGAAAAAATAAGATGAAATACGAAATGATAGATGCCGCATTATTCAAACTGAACCGTAAAAACTTTATGGGCGCAATGGAGCCCGGTACATTGGCTGTCTTCAATTCAAATGATATTTTCCCCATAAGTGCAGATAGTACCATGCCCTTCCAACAGCATAGAGATATCTTATTTTTATCAGGAGTAGACCAAGAGGAATCTATATTGGTTTTGTTCCCAAATGCTAAAAACCCTAACCAGCGTGAGGTATTGTTTCTTAAGGAAACGAGTGAATTGATAGCGATATGGGAAGGAGAAAAGTTAGATAAAAAGAGGGCTTTGGAGGTTTCGGGTATTTCTTCTGTTCATTGGCTACAAGATTTTCCGACAGTTTTCAAACAAATGATGGCTGAGGCTTCAGGCATATATTTAAATACAAATGAGCACCTTCGCGCTAATACAGAAGTTGAAACGCGTGAAGATCGATTTATTAAAAAAGTAAAAATTGATTACCCAACCCATCAAACACACAAGTCTGCTCCAATATTACATCGATTAAGATCGGTGAAGCATTCTTTAGAAATTGATTTAATGCAGAAGGCTTGTGCTATAACAAAAGCAGGCATTCATCGATTACTTAATTTCATAAAACCTGGTGTTTGGGAACACCATATAGAGGCTGAACTTTCGCATGAATTTTTAATGCGTTCTTCCCGAGGTTTTGCTTACACGCCAATAATTGCCTCTGGAAAGAATGCCTGTGTTTTACATTACATCGAAAATAACAAAGAGTGTTTTGATGGCGATGTTATTTTGCTTGACGTAGGTGCTGAATATGCAAACTATGCATCCGATTTAACAAGATGCATTCCCGTGAGTGGAACTTTTACAGCAAGACAAAAAGAAGTATATAATTCTGTACTTCACGTTAAGAACGAAGCTGAAAAATTATTGGTTCCAGGAACTATGATGTCCGAATACCATAAACTAGTAGGTCTTCTAATGGAAGAGCAATTGGTTAAGCTAAAATTAATTTCACTTTCGGATATTAAATCTCAAAATCCTGATTGGCCTGCTTATAAAAAATACTTTATGCATGGCACCTCTCATTTTATTGGTTTAGATACCCATGACGTTGGACTTTGGAATGAGCCGATAAAGGCGGGTATGGCTTTTACGTGCGAACCAGGGATTTATATACCTGAAGAAAATTTAGGTATTCGTTTAGAGGATGATTTGGTCGTTCAAGAAAAGGGCGCACCTTTAAATTTAATGTCTGAAATACCTCTTGAAGCAGATGAAATTGAGGACTTAATGAATTCTTGATTTTTTGTTAGCTTATAAAATAATAGGTTCTGGAAAACCATCTTGTGTATTGATACATGGTTTTTTAGAGTCTTCTGAAATGTGGGATGCCCTGTCACTTGACC
Organism: Crocinitomicaceae bacterium; assembly: GCA_029251865.1. Taxonomy (GTDB): domain Bacteria; phylum Bacteroidota; class Bacteroidia; order Flavobacteriales_D; family Crocinitomicaceae; genus UBA952. The sequence goes on from JAQXCN010000034.1 coordinate 14,186, forward strand.
TTCTTGAGATTTCTTTCATATGTATTGACCTTCCTGGACATGGGGGTTCATCTTTTAATGGGTGCACTAATGTCGAAAAAGGAATGGAAGAATTGGCTTTTGCTGTTATAGAGGTTTTAGACAGTCTCAATATTCATGATTTTAATATTGTTGGTCATTCCCTAGGTGGCTACGTTGCGCTAGAGGTAAAAAGAATTCATAAGAATTGTAAAAAACTGGTCCTGTTAAATTCAAATTATTTGGAGGATAGTCCTGCAAAAATACTAGATAGGAAGCGCATAGCATCTATTGTAAAAAAATCAAAATCCTTATTTATTCAAAAGGCAATACCCTCACTCTTTTCAAACCCTTCTTCACAGAAGAATGAAATTTCCCGAATGACTTCAAGTGCACTAACGATTCCGTCTGACGCTATTGCATGGACTTCACTTGCGATGGCAAGTCGCAAGAAATGGACCTCTTTAGAACCAACCAAAGATTTCTACATGATTCAAGGCTCCTTGGATCACATGCGTGCAAATCGCGGAAATAAATTCCAACTTCTCGATAAGAATCATGTTTTTAAAATAGACAATGCGGGTCACATGAGTCATATTGAAAACCCTTCGGAACTTATGCGTCATTTAAAGCTGATTTTGGAGTGCTAAAATTCTTCATGGTCAGTACAAAGTTCAGATTATCAGCATGATATTTTTATTTTTGGCACGGTTATGGCTTTTAGGTCATCGATTAGAAAACATTAATTTCAATCAATACTCTTTATTAATTAAAAATCCATCCTTATGAAAACACCCGTACTTTTATCTTTCTTAATTATATCAATGGCCGTTTTTGGACAAAAACGCACCTCCACACGAAGTGTTTCAGTAAAGCAGTCTTCACCGAAACCAGCGGTAAGACAAACTCCGAGGCCGAGGCCTTCAAGTTCCTTTTCTAGACCTTCGAGTTCTTCTCCATCGTATTACGAGGCACCTAGACCACAGCGACATCAAACAAGAAATCCCGCTCCGAGTACAAATAACAATAGCGGTAGAACTCCGAGTACCCAAAACGGCTCCACTGGTTCAACAGGAACTTCAGGAAGTTCGTCGAATACAAGTCCGTCAGTAACGAATTTTCATTCTCAATCTGCCGGAACTAGTCCAAGTACAGGATACTATACAAATTCAGGCCCTATAGTTTCTGTTTCAGGGACCGGAATTGAGTACATGCGTATTGCTAATGCCACAGGTGGTCAATACTTGATTTATTCACAAAAGGAGTCTGCTAAGGCGATTGAAGATGTGATTCGTCAATATGCAAATGATTCTGCTGACATCGTTATTCTTGTTGATGTATCTGGTAGTATGTCTAATAATGTGAAGGATATTTCAAAGGAAAGCGACAAAATTGTTCAAGCCATGCCAATAGGTTCTCGTTTAGGTGGAGCAGTATTCAAATTTTCAAAGCATCCTAAATGGTTTCAATTTTCGGATTTAAATGAAGACCACTTTTACGCGCTAGATTTAATTACGGCGAGTCGCAGATATATGAGTAGTGAGTCTCATTATGATGCAATGTTAAAAGCAATTCATTCAAATACTTGGGAAAACAGAAAGCGAATGATTATTACCTTAACTGACGAGTTTGTCGAGTCCGGTGAAAACTTCAATCCTTCTAGTGCTGTCATTTCAGCAGCCAATGCGAAAAACATAGAAATACATACAATTATGTTGTCTTATTAAGAATTCATTTTAAAAAAAAGCCGTTAAGGATTTATCTGAAATTCATTATTTTAGAGGAATTTTTAACGGCATTTTTATGCGATTAACTTTTTTCTTTTTACTAGTATTATTTTCATCCTCTTTTGCGCAGAACTCAAGTCATGATTATGTGTATCAACTGCCTTTTGAATCGGGAAAAACAGTACTTATAATGCAAGGTTATAATGGAAAGTATTCTCATAAAAACAAATTTGCTTTAGATTTCAGACTTAAAAAAGGAAAGTTTATTTGTGCGGCTAGAGGAGGGAAGGTTGTTAAGATGGTTGAGCATAATAATGAAGGCGGAGGAAATATAAAGTTTATAAACAAGGCGAATTATATCGTAATTGCCCATGATGATGCTACTTATGGAGGCTATTGGCACTTAGAACAAAATGGCGCTTTAGTTGAAGTTGGAGACAGTGTTAACGCCGGCGATATTATTGGACGATCGGGTAGCACTGGTTTTTCATCGATGGCACATCTGCACTTTATGGTATACAGCTACGATAAAAAGGGCAAACAGTACACAATGCCAACTTTTTTTAACACCAAAAACAAGGGCATTCGTCATCTGAAATCTTACAGTTGGGTGAAGCGTAATTGATTGAATTGATGCAAAAAAAAGCCAGGTTTTATTCGGTTTTTAATTAAGGTTGCTTGCGCATTTATATCTAACAGTTTTCGGTATTCAATAAAATAGTTTTGCAATTATTTTTAAAGCTAACCATGAATATTTAATTGGATTCAAAAGAGTGGCGTAAATTTTCTGCCGTCGTAAAAGGGATAGACATCTCATCTGAATTTTAATTCTCAACAATAGATTGTTTAGTTGTTTCCAAACATATTTGGGCGTTAAAGGAGATATTCCATTATCTTTAAACCTTAAACAAGGTTAACGATGGGAAGATCACAAGAAACATTTTTTAAAAAACAACGTGAAAAGAATCGCGAGCGTAAAAAGAAAGAGAAATTAGAGAAGAAGGAAAACAGAAGAGCATCATCTACTGGAGGAAGTGAAATTGATTGGGAAAGTGCACCAGAAAATAAAACAATGACTCAAAAAGAAATGGATCAAAAAGCACAAAATAGACAACAGACTAAAGACTAATAATTAATAATACAAGTACAATGAAAAAAGGAGTGGTTAAATTTTTCAATAATGAAAAAGGGTTCGGATTTATCGTTGATGAAGAATCAAAAGAAGAAGTATTCGTTCATAAAACTGGGTTGGTTGACAACATTCAGGAAGATGATAACGTGGAATTTGAAGTAGAACAAGGTAAGAGAGGACTTAATGCAGTAAATGTTACTAAAGTTTAATTTTCAACCTATACACATTACGAAGGGCTTAACAAAAGCCCTTTTTTTATGTCATGAATTTTTTCAGCCATTTAAAACCTTTAAAAGGGACGTATTTAAATGGTAAATCAATCCAGGTTGGGGTCGTAACAACTGCTTTCCTGTGTGAAAAGCATAAAAAACTTTCATACCCATGATAGGCGCCATATCCACTATGACCAACTCCTCCAAAAGGAAGATTTGGATTTGCGACATGCATCATTGCGTCATTAATACAAGCGCCTCCTGAGCTTGTTTTATTCAGTACAGATTTTGCTTGATTTGAATCGCCGTAGTAATAGAGGGCTAAAGGTTTTTCGAATTCATCAATAATTTTTATTGCTTCATCAATATTTTCAAAGCTGATCACTGGTAATATTGGCCCAAAAATCTCTTCTTGCATAACTGCATCTTTGGTTGTGATGTCACTCAAAATCGTTGGTTCTATTTGCAGTGTATTCGCATTGCTTTTACCACCATATTTTATTTTTGAACGGTCCATTAAGCCAATGAGACGGTCGAAATGTTTTTGATGAATAATTTTAGGGTAATTGGAACTATTTAGCACGGGACTTCCGTACATCTTATTCCAAGCTGAATGAATTTCTTCCATGAGCTCATTCTTAATGGAATGATGGACAAGAAGATAATCAGGTGCAATACAGGTTTGTCCGGCATTAATGGTTTTGGACCATGCGATTCTTTTTGCCGCAACTTTTAATGCTGCACTTTTATCGATGATGCACGGAGACTTGCCTCCGAGTTCAAGTGTTACAGGCGTTAAAAATTCTGCAGCTGCTTTCATTACAATTTTTCCTAGTGCACAACCTCCAGTGAAAAATATATGATCGAATCGTTTTTTAAATAAAATTTGATTTTCAATTTTATCCCCATGAACAATCGAAATATGTTTTGGGTCAAAAGTTTCCTTTATGATTACATCCATAATGCAAGCGGTATGCTTACTGTCGGCAGAGGGTTTAAGAATGGCACATGAGCCCGAGGATAAAACACCTACAAGGGGTGAGAAAAGAAGGAAAAATGGATAATTCCAAGGCGCAATAATTAAATTGATACCAATAGGTTCGTAGTAAATTCTGCTTCTTGAAGGCCTTAAAACAAGAGGTGTCTTGATGCGTTTTGATGCACTCCAAGTACTTAGTTTTTTTAGATGAAGCTTTATTTCAGAGACGACCAAACTAAATTCGGTAAGATAGGCCTCTTCATTGGATTTATTAAGATCCTGATGCAGTGCTTTTAGTATATTCTCTTCATGCTTTAGACATGACGCTAATAATCTTTTTAGTGCATCTCTTCGAAAGGAGATTGCTTTTGTTTGTTGCGATGAGAAGAACTTATTTTGTTCCTGAAGCAGTGCGTCGATACCTGAGTCTGTAAGAAAATCCATAACTCAAATTTAACAAAAGTAAGTTACTCTTTATTTTTAGAATCAATGATAATAGTGACAGGTCCGTCATTAAGCAACGTAACTTTCATGTCTGCACCAAAAACACCGTTTCTCACCTCAGAATCAAGTTGTTTATTAAGTTGTTTAGAAAAATAATTGTAAAGCGGAACTGCATATTCAGGTTTCGCTGCTGTAATAAAGCTAGGTCTATTTCCTTTTCTAGTTTTTGCATGTAAAGTGAACTGGCTGATGATAAGAACTTCTCCTTGCACATCATTTAGATTTAGATTCATTTTGCAATCTGAATCATTAAATACTCTTAAGCCTATAGTTTTTTGAACAAGATAGTCTGCGTCCAACTCAGTATCTTTTTCTTCAATGCCGATTAGAACGAGGAAACCTTTATTGATTTGGGCATGCTTTCGTTTATCTATAGTGACCGATGCTTGAGTTACGCGCTGAATTATGATTCTCATTTAAAGTCATTTTTGCGATAGCTTTCCGAACCATCCTCGGACATAAGTTGGAGGTAAGTCAAGTATCTCGATCCTGCAATTTTTTCTTCCTCAACTGCTTCTTTTATAGCACATTTTGGCTCTTCGAGATGCCGGCAATTGTGAAATTTACATGCACCAAGAAGTGCGCGCATTTCAGGGAAATAATGCGCGTAGTGTTCTTTTTCAAGGTCAACAAGACCGAAGGCTCGTATGCCCGGGGTATCAATGATGTACCCGCCACTTTCTAGGGCGTGCATTTCAGAGAAAGTGGTCGTGTGCTTTCCTTGTTCATGAGCTCGAGATATTTCACCCACTCTTAATTTAAGATTTGGGTCTAAAGAGTTTACAAGGGTTGTTTTTCCAACTCCGCTATTCCCCGATATCATGACTTTTTTACCAGCTATTTCTTCTTTTAAAAAGTGAATGGTTTTTGCATTTTCAGCAATGACATGGTGACAAGGGTAACCTAATTTCTCGTAGATCTCAGTTAAATAGAACATCAATTCCTCTTCCTTTTGACCATAAACATCGACTTTGTTGAAAAGGATTGTTGTTGGGATCCTAAAAGATTCGGCAGCAACAAGAAACCTGTCGATAAATGCTACTTGAGTTTCCGGTGATTTCAAGGTGACAATTAGGTAAACCCGATCTACATTTGCAGCAATAATTTGCATCTGTTTACTGAGATTGGTGGACTTTCGTACCAGATAGTTTTTTCTAGATTCTACGCTTTGAATCGTATGAATTGTTTCGCTAGTGGTCTTTATTGCAGTAAGATTTACAACATCTCCAGCTGCTATGGGGTTTGTAGTTTTTAACCCTGCAAGTCGCAGTTTTCCCTTTACGGCGGCCTGAACAATGCTTCCATCCTTAAGCATTACTTTATACCATTTCCCTGTAGACTTGATTACCTCACCTTGCATAACACAAAGGTAATTGTCTTACTATGGAATAGAAAGAAAAGGATTAAAATAGTTGTATTTTTGAGTTCTATTATGATGAAATTCGGTCTTTTAGGTAAACATTTATCTCATTCATTTTCGCAGCGATTTTTTGAAGCGCACTTTAAAGAGAGTCAGCAAAGAGCTACTTATGAATTGATTGAAATTGATTCAAGCCATGCATTAAAGAAATTTATCCGAGATGATATTCTCGGTTATCGTGGATTAAACGTTACAATTCCATTTAAAGAAACCGTCATAGAATATTTGGACGAATTAAGCCCAGAAGCAAAGGCTATCGCCGCTGTCAATACGATTAAGATATTTCGAAATGGGAAAATAAAGGGTTTCAACACTGACGCTTATGGCTTTCGACAGAGTATCAAGCCCTTCCTGGACTTAAATCATCATCGGGCGGTGATCCTCGGAACAGGAGGCGCAGCTAAGGCGGTTGAATATGTGCTGAAAGAACTTGGGTTGGATGTTTTTTTTATTTCTCGAAATCCTTCTGGGCCAAGACAATTCAGCTATCAAGAGATTAATGAGCAGATGCTTTCGTCTTGTAAACTGGTCATTAATTGTACCCCAGTGGGTATGTTTCCAAATATTGAGGATGTTGTAGATTTCCCCTTTTCGTATTTGGATAAGAAGCATTTAGTTGTTGACTTAATTTACAATCCTTCAGAGACACTTTTTTTAAAGAAGGCAAGGGAACAAGCGGCAATTGTCTTAAATGGCTCAACCATGTTGCATCAACAGGCGTTAAAAAGTTGGGAGATTTGGAATCAGTAATTGCCATTTCGTTTTGTTATGATTGTAAAATGTCCTAATTTTAATGATTACATAAATTTGATCAAATGTTTTTTAAATATACGCTATCGGTTTGTTTAATATTCGCGGCAATATTACCGAGTTTCGGTCAACTAACTCAACTAAAACCAGCCTTTTGCCCTACGACTGTGCCAAGTTTAGGCACAAATATTAGATGTAATGGTGTAGCAGGAGCTGAAGGGTATCGATTTGAGATTTGGAATCAAGCTCAGGATGACAGTCTAAAGACTTACGACTCTTATGCTAACAACCGCGGTAATAGAGTAAGATTTACATGGATTGGTGGTGGTGTAATTGAATATTCAACGACTTATTCCATACGTGTATCCTGGTATGATGAAGATACAGATACATGGAGTGCTCCCGGTTCATTTTGTGAGGTTACAACTCCGTCAAACCCAGTAACCCAATTAAATCCAACTTTTTGTGGTGCTGAAATAGCGACAGAAAGCACGAATATCCTTTGTACTCAAGTTACAGGTGCTATTGAGTATCGTTTCGAAGTTTCCGTTGGAGGTTCGTTTTTAGAAAATGTGGATAAATCAAATTACAAATTGAGGCTTACTGATTTTACCTCACCTGGTCATCCTCTACATTGTACCCAGTATGATATACGTGTGGCAACAAGGACAACTCCAGGAGGAGCATGGTCAGCATTTGGAGCATCTTGTTTCGTTACCTATAAAGTACCAACGACTGTTATTTCTCCTGTTTATTGCGGGACAACAATTAATTACCTTCAACAAGATACGATACACGCAAATGCCAAGGGCGCAGCGGATGGTTACAGATTTCGAATTGAAAGTGGCGGAACAATAATTGAAGATACAGTTGCGAATCCAAGCACATATAATGGTATTACATTTAGAAAGTTTCCAGGGGTTCAATATGGTGAAACTTACAATGTTTCGGTTAAGATTCGTTCTAACGGATGTTGGGGTGAATATGGTGCTTCTTGTGCGATTTCGACTGTTTCCCAGCCCGTAACAAAAATTCGACCCTCGACATGTGGTGATCAAATTTCTTCTGCAGGGGTTAATATCAAGGCAAATTCTATTATTTACGGTCAGGAATATGAATTTCGTATAAATGGAGGTGTTCTTGTAGATGAGATCTACAATACTTCAACTGGTATTTCGGGTATACCAAGTTCTCCACGATTCAGACTGGTATGGTTAGATAATGCGAATTTAGTCTCTTATGGAACCATTTACACTGTAGAAGTTCGTGTCAAGGTGAGCGGTTCATACGGGGCGTGGGGTGATCCCTGCACGGTAGAGTTAGAAGGTGATCCAGTGACGGAATTAAAACCTGCTTATTGTGGGATTTCACTTTCTAGTATGGCAACAAATTTGTATTGTAATTCTGTATCGCTTTCACAAGGTTATAGATATGAGGTTCGTACTGTTGGAGAGTCTCTAGTTGGAGTATACGATGGAATGGCCGCTGGAACGAGTAATAAATTTAGAATAAATTGGGTGCCAGGAATAACTAATAATACTACTTATCGTGTGCGAGCAGCTTGGAATGATGGATCAACATGGAGTGCTTACGGGGCCTTCTGTAATGTTACTACCCCTGTTTCAGCGATAATTCTTTCAGGTGATGACGAATTAGATGAAGAAGATTTTGCTTTAAGAACACTAGAAAATCCTGTTCAAATTCAAACTTATCCAAATCCATTCAAAAAATCTTTCCGAATCAATATTGATAATTTTACTGAATTGAATTCCAATGTAATAGAATTAATGGTATTTGACATGCAAGGGAGAATAATGGATCACAAAACGCTAAATGGTGATGATCTTTCTTCACGTACCTTTGGTCAAAATTACAAGCCAGGAACGTATATCCTCAAGTTGAACAATGCAGGAAGTGTTTCTCAACATAGAGTATCGAAGGTCGATTAATCAACCCCTATATATGTAAAGGTCTATTTTCAGTTGCAGCTAAAGCTGCTTCCTTGATTGCTTCTGTGTAGGTTGGATGCGGATGACAAATTCTTGCCAAGTCCTCAGCTGAAGCGCGATATTCCATAGCTGTGACAGCTTCCATGATAAGATCAGCTGCCCTTGGTGCAATCATGTGAACCCCAAGTATTTCATCGGTCGTTTTATCTGCGAGAATCTTAACCATACCGTTAATGTCCATACTTGCTCTAGCGCGTCCTAGAGCGCGTATAGGGAATGATCCTGATTTAAACTCAATTTTATCAGCAATCAATTCTTGTTCTGTTTTTCCTACAGCAGCAATTTCTGGCCAAGTATAAACTACACCTGGAATAAGATTATGGTTGATATGTGGTTTCTGACCTGCAATGAATTCAGCAGCAAACACACCTTCTTCTTCCGCCTTATGAGCAAGCATAGCGCCACGAACAACATCTCCAATGGCAAAGATGTTAGGAACATTAGATTGTAAGTTTTCGTTTACAACAATTTGACCTCGTTCATTGGCTTCAAGTCCAGCTGACTTTAAGTTTAAGCCTTCAGTAAAAGCTTTTCTACCAACCGCAACTAGGCAATAATCTCCTTCAATTTTTACTTCCTCTCCTTTTTTATTTAGTGCCGTAACAATTACTTTTTTGCCCGTATTCTTAACGGATTTCACACGGTGCTCCAAATGGAGCTTAAAACCTTCTTTTTTTAGCACTTTACCATATTCTTTACCAATACTAATATCCATAGTAGGGAGAATGGATTTTGCAAACTCAATAACTTCTACCTGGCTGCCGAGTCTCTTGTATACGGAACCTAGCTCCAAACCGATTACTCCTGCACCAATGACTAACATTTTCCCGGGAATCTCTTTAAGTTTTAAAGCTTCAGTACTTGTTATGATTCTTTTCTTGTCAGGTTCCATTCCCGGAAAATAGTTGGGTTTGGATCCTGTTGCAATAATTATGTTTTTTCCTTCGATTTGTGTTTTCTTCTTATCAGAATCTAAAATTTCAATTTTATTCTTGGCAACAAATGAACCTGTACCGTGAATCACATCTATTTTATTTTTATCCATAAGAAACTTTACACCATCACAAGTTTGGCTGATGACCTCATCCTTTCTTGCCATCATTTGTTTTAGATTGACTTTTGGCGCTTTAACTTCAATACCATGCTTTTCAAAAGTATGTGTCGCATTGTGGTAATGTTCGGAAGAGTCAAGTAGGGCTTTAGAAGGGATACAACCGACATTCAGGCAGGTCCCTCCAAGTGTATTGTATTTTTCAACAATTGCAGTTTTCATTCCTAGTTGAGCACTTCTGATGGCTGCAACATATCCTCCTGGTCCCGATCCGATTACAATTACGTCGTACATAGTATTTAAGTTTATACAAAGGTAACAAACATCAACTATACTTTTTGCAGATAGAACACTGAATTAGACTACAATCTTCGTGTCCTTACATATTGAAGATTAGATTGATTGTTAAGACTTATTATTTTTGTACTTCAAAATGGAAACAGTTTTATTCTTTGGTGTTGGTTGGTTAGGTAGTCCGGTTGTGGATAGCCTCCGGCAGTCTCATAGAAAATTAATCATAGCCACAAGAAAACCCGATACGAAGATATTAATTCCCGATACGGTGTATACCCAAATAGAGATTGATGCAGAAACGGGTATATTATCATTTGTGGAAAACATACCAGAGGTTGATAAAATCCTAATTATGTTACCACCGTCTGGTTTGAGTAATTATGAAAAGACGATTCATTCTATCGTTGTTTTGTTTCCGAACTGTAAACAAGTTGTTTTTACGAGTTCGACAGGTGTTTATTTGAATCAATTAGGTGTCTTGAATGAGGAATCCTCAGTCATAAAAGACCATCCCGTATTTTTGGCTGAACAAGTTGTAAAGACCGCATATCCGAAAAGCTATCAAATACTACGTTTAGCTGGATTAGTCGGTAACAATCGGCATCCGGTGAAATTCTTGATTTCGAAACCAGAAGTTAAAAATGGCTTAGCGCCTGTAAACTTGATTCATCGTAAGGATATTATTCAAGCCATTCTGCTTGTATTAGAGGGTACTCAAAATGTTGGTATTTATAACCTTTGTTACCCGAATCACCCTCAAAAAGCAAATTATTACAATGTGATGGCCAAAAAATTATACAATAAAACCATTGAATTTGAGAACGGTTCTGGAGGTAAAGAAATTGATGGCTCAAAATTTGCCACTGAATTTGAATTTGAATATCAATATGATATTAATGAGATCAATAATTTTGATGCTCTGATTTAAAACAACATATTCAATTTTTGAACGTCTACTAGATAATGAGAATAATTTTTATTTTCTTTTTCGCTTTTTGTGTGTTTGAGGCTTTTGCCTCTCACATTATAGGTGGCGATATTTACTATGACGATTTGGGTGGGGGCAACTATCGTTTTTTTATAACCCTTTATCGAGACTGCAATTCAGATGGAGCTCAATATGATGATCCTTTGAAACTTTCAGTTTACAAGCAAAATCAAGATTTATACCAAACGGTAGATGTCTCATTTCCAGGTAGTGATTTTGTCCCAATAGACTTTAATAATCCTTGTGCGACTCCTCCTTCTGGGATTTGTGTTGAACGTGCCGTTTATCAGAAAGTTTTAAATTTACCTCCAACTGTTGGAGGGTATTGGATTACCTATCAAAGATGTTGTAGAGGCCCTGATATTGTTAATATTATAAATCCAGATGATACTGGTTTGACTCTAACGACTCATATTCCCGGTTCTGAAACAGGGGTTTCTAATAACAGTAGCCCGAGGTTTTCAAATTACCCACCTTACTTGATTTGTAATAATGATGAGTTGATTTTTGATCACTCTGCTACAGATCCCGATGGTGATGTATTGGTGTATTCCTTAGCCACGCCATTTTCGGGTGCGGATTCTTTTAATCCAGCACCAGAAATAGCACCTCCTCCTCCTTATTTCCCTATACAATGGACGGCTGGGTTTACAGCACAGGCACCATTAGGACCTAATGCCATAACCCAACTGAACAATGCTGGAACACTTACCGTAAACCCTAATTTGATAGGATTGTTTGTTGTTGGTGTTCGCGTAGAAGAGTATCGAAATGGGATTCTAATTGGAGAGACCATTCGTGATTTCTTATTTAAGGTGTTTGATTGCAATATCTCGATGCAGGCGCTACTGCCGTTACAAGAGGAATTGTCTACGTTTGTTTCCTACTGTCAAGGATTAACGGTGCAGTTTGAGAATAATTCATTTGGTGGTTCGTCCTATGCATGGGATTTTGGGGTTACTGAACAAGCAACAGATGTAAGTAATACCTTCACACCAACTTACACTTACCCTGCACCAGGTGATTATTTAACAACCTTAATTGTAAATCCCGGGATGGAATGTACAGATACGGCGTTTATGAATATTACTGTGGGCAACCCTTTTGCTGTAGCTTGGACTGCGGAGGATTCAATATGTATTTTAAACAATTCATTTGAATTTAATGTCGAAACAAGTAATCAAAATGCAAACTTTGAATGGACTTTTGATGGTGATGCAACAATTCTAACTTGGTCGGGTTTAGATGTTCCAAGTATCAGTTTTTCAAGTCCAGGTTTTCATACAGTTGCCTTATTTGCTGACGATGGCGATTGTGCGACCATATTTGAAGATTCAATTTATATTTTTAATGAACCAATAGTAGATATTGTTATTCCGGATGACATAGCCTGTAATGGTTTGACTGTAACATTCGAAAGTTCCCTATCCGATGTTTCAAATACCCTTTGGGACTTTGGTGTGGAAAATACAACAACAGATCAAAGTAGTTTATTTAACCCTACTTTTATTTTCGAAGATCCAGGTTCTTATACTGTTCAACTCATTGGAAGTAATGCCCCTGGCTGTGCAGACACCTCATGGGTAAATATCGATTTAAACGAACCCATAGTTCTTTCCTTTACGCATAGTGATTCTCTTTGTATAACCGATGGGTTATTTGCTTTTGACGCGGAGGTTAGTGGTCCAGAGGGCACCGTTTATTTGTGGGATTTTGGTTCAAATGCCTCCATCCAAAATACAAATGAACTCGCTGTTTCGGGTATACAATTTTCAACCTCTGGTTTTCAAGAGATTCAACTGTCTGCAGCCAACGAAACTTGTTCAGATTCTATTCAGGCGGAACTCTACGTATTTTCAGAGCCCATTATAGATTTTGATGTCTTTGATAATGAGTTGTGTGCGCCGAGTGTGGCCCAGTTTATCAATCAAAGTCAGGTTGAAGGACAGGTGGTTTATCAATGGGATTTTGGTGACGGTTTGACATCAAATGACTTTAATCCTTTTCATACGTACACATCTATAGGAAGTTTTAGTGTTGGTTTAACATTGATGGCCTTAGAAGGATGCACTGATACTTTGTATCTGCTAAGTCAGGACGCGATAAGTATTAATCCCTCCCCAGTCGCAGCGTTTTCAGTTAATCCCGACCGAATTGATGTTTGCGACAATGAAGTTTCATTTATAAATGAGGCTGTAGGAGCTATATCCTTTATCTATCTCTATGACAGTGGTCAGTTTTCCACAACCGAAGCAGATTTTGACCATTCATATACACAAGGCGGCTCAGATTACCCAATGCAGATTGTATTTAATGAATATGGCTGCTCAGATTCTGTACGAAACGAAGTCTTTGTTGAGCCTTTTACCATTTATATACCAAATACTTTTATTCCAGATGGAGATGGTGTTAATGATTCCTTTGTCCCTATTACAGATTTTGATATTTATGAATGGGAGTTTAGTATTTTTAATAGATGGGGCAATCTGATTTTTGTAAATACAGATGTCGATAGTTCCTGGGATGGTTATGTAGACGGGGAAAAAGTCGAAGATGGCACTTATATTTATACATTAAAATACAAATCATGTGCAAATCCTATTGAGACAAAAATGATTCAAGGGTTTGTTAATGTTTTACGTTAAAGCACTTTTTTCTTCAGCTCAAAGTTTCTTCCAAGGTACACTCTTCTCACCTGCTCATCGTTTGCAAGCTCTTCTGCTGTTCCAGATTTCAGAATATTTCCTTCAAATAGAAGGTACGTCCGGTCCGTAATTGAAAGTGTTTCTTGAACATTGTGATCTGTGATTAAGATGCCAATATTTTTTTTCTTTAAATCAGAAACAATGCTTTGTATATCTTCAACCGCTATTGGGTCAACTCCTGCAAAAGGTTCATCCAATAAAACAAATTTAGGGTCTGTTGCTAGTGCACGAGCAATTTCTGTACGTCTTTTCTCTCCACCAGACAGTCTGTTACCTAATGTTTTTCTAAAGTCATTAAGGTTAAACTCATCGAGTAGTTCTTCTAGTCGGGCTTTTCTTTCAGATGAAGATTTATTCGTCATTTCCAGAATTGCCATGATATTATCTTCAACACTAAGTTTCCTGAAAACTGAAATTTCTTGAGGTAAGTAACCGATTCCCATTTGTGCTCTTTTATACATAGGAAGTTTGGTAATCTCCACTTCGTCCAAGTAGACTTCGCCAGTATCCGGACGAACCAAGCCTACTATCATATAAAACGAAGTTGTTTTACCTGCTCCGTTAGGACCAAGTAAGCCTACAATCTCACCCTGTCCTACCTCAATAGAAACGTCCTTAACCACCTTTTTCCCTTTGTAGCTTTTTTGAATACTTTTTGTGTAGAGTTTCATAATTCCAAGGTACTAAAAAATAAGAGCAAATTTTGCCCGGAGACCAATAGGGCTTGTGTTAGCGTCGAGGTATGTCATGCGCCAAACAACATCAACTCTGAAGAACCGAAATAGATTTTCTATACCTATAGTCGATTCCGCGTAAGGTTTACGCTTGAACTCCTTAATGAAGTCAGGAAAATTCATATAAGTTTGATGTCTTTGACTTAAAGAACCATAGGCAAGTCTACTCGAGCTCACGAGTCTTAAATTAAGTTTTTTAATGAGTGGGATTTTATTCATAAAGAGACCATCCCAATGGTTTTCGATGTAAAATCCAGTGTAACGGTCACACACAAACTCCAAGAAATTTAGTTTGTTAAACGCAGAAGTCATTAACCACAGTGATTGGTTTCCCGGAATAGCATGTAAAAGAGGATAAGCAACATTACCGAACACAGCGCCAATATTTGCACCATATTCCAGTCTTCCGAGAATACCAATCTGTGTTTTATGTTCGATATTGAGCTGTACTTTTTGATAATTATATTCGCTTCCGAAAATATCTTTTATACCAAATATCCCCTGTAAGGATATGGCAGGGAATTTAGAACGAATACTCGTTCTGTCAAAGGCCCCAGAAATATATTCTTCATCTTTTGCCCAACGAACCATGGCTTTAAGCTCAGTGGTGGTGATTTGACTAATCGTATCCAAAAGACCAGTATTGGTATTTGTTCTTAAAAAATTAGCTAGCCCCAAAGGATTATATTGTTTCCATTCTCCACCAATCTGAAACAGTAAATCTTTACCAATGTCTTTTTCTAAGTTTACTCCTGTTTTTTTTAAAAAAGTCAATTTGTCAAAGGGAGCCGTGCTGAATAAAGTAGCAAAGGTGTTTCCCATGCCAATGGCGTAGGGAGAGAGGCCTATTTGTTCAATATCATAATTATAATATAAAGAAAGAACAGCTCTTTTTTTACGCCCAATATTACTTCGAATGGTTGCACCATATTTCCAAGTTTGGTCACCAAATCCATAGGCGCCCTTGATTCCAAATTCTATCTTTTTAGAGAAGGCATTTGATGTTCTTAAAGCAATTGCGCTTCTAAATTTTTCTACAGGATTAGTGCTCACTAGAGAATAAATGTCTCCTAGTTCAACTTTCCCCAGAGGATAGTAACCACTTCCGGCTAGGTAAGTTATATTTTTTAATCTTTTAAAGTATGGATTCTTGTTCAATGAATCAATCATATTTCCTATACCTTCCTCTTGCTTGGTAAGCCTGGTGGGCCGAATTCTATCCCATTCAGTTTTTGATTTTTCGCCGGCACCGTCTTCAATTTCAACAGTGCTATTTGAATTATAAAAACTTTTTTCTCGATCTTTATTTATAACAAAAGCACTTCGTTCGGTTGTTTTTCTTGCATAAAACCCGCTAATTTTCGACTTTTTTGTGAGTTGGATTGCTGCAATGAGTTTTTCTTTTTCGAGCATCCAAGTTGAATCTTGAAGTCTTGTGAATTCCTGTGTAAAATAGAAGTCTTGAATGAAGTTAAGATTGATGTCATCGGAAACATTGGCGTGAAAGGATTTTACAGCAAAGCTTGTGTCGTGAATCCACATATTCCCTGTGAAAGTAAGTTCACCTGTCCGTTTTGGTATAAATTTAAGATTATAGCACCATTGTTGGTCTATATAACTAGAATCTTCGAGGTAATATTTATAAAATAAACGAGAGTTATTAGCAATAGGACTAATAAAAGACTTGCCAAATATTTTATAAATATTATCGTAAATATTCAGATCCAGATACATGTCACCAAGGAACTGATTCAATTCGAGGTTCTCAACTCCCGTTGTTCTTGAAGCTGTGATTATTTCTTTTTTCTCTCGTGGCTTTTTTTTGAAATAGAAGCGTGAAAGTGTTTCATTTAGAATGAGCGGGAGGTAGCTTATCCCTTCATCGGTTGAGTCTAGATAATCGAGTAATACATTTAATTTTTGAACGCGTTTATTATTCTCAATTTGACTACTAATATTGTTCAAGTCAAATTGAATTTTTGTGTACAGTTCATATTCATAACTGTCTAATTTGTCTTTATTGTTCTTTGATTTATTCGCGATTAAGTTTCTATGTAAGATTTTAGAGGGAAGTTCTTCAGGTGCCCTAACGGTAATTTCTTCAAAATCAAGAAAAAGACTTTTAAGTGGGATTTTCAGATTGTTAGTTTCGGTATTTGCGAATAATGAATCGTATGCTAATACTGACTTGTGATAACCTGTAGATGAGAATTCAATAACGATGTCATTGGACATTGGTGCAATTGAAAAGCGACCGACAGAGTCTGTAAGCGTGGCTGTTTTCGAAGGTAAAGCCTTAACTACAGTGAATGGAAGAGGTGTATGTTTTTTTGAATCAATCACAAATCCTGATAAAACGCTTCCCTGGCTAACCACTTCATAGCTGCTGCTAATCATACACAGCACGAAAAATAAAAGAAGTAGCCTATGCATTGTCATTGCTTTTAACAACCCTTTTAGAGATAAGGATACCAATTTCATACAAAATAAAAATTGGGATAGACACGATGACTTGTGATATGATGTCAGGAGGAGTAATAATGGCAGATAAAATAAGTATTCCAACTATCGCATGTTTACGATATTTAATGAGGAATTCCGGACTCAGGACACCGACTTTTGTCATGAGGTACGTGATAACAGGAAGAAGAAAAAACAATCCAGTGTAAAAGACTGTAGAAAGAATCATACTCATGTAGGAACTGATTGTAAAGTCATTGCGGATTTGACTTGAAATCTGGTAAGAACCAAAAAATTGAATACTTAGAGGAGCAACAACAAAATACCCGAATAAAATACCTAAGAAAAATAAAAGGCTGACATAAAAAACAATTCCCTTTGATATCTTCTTTTCATTTAATTTTAATCCGGGTTTTAAAAAGGCCCAAATTTGATAGAATATATACGGAAAACCAAGTACAACTCCACCCATGAAACTCATCATTAAGGCATATCCAAACTGTCCAGAAACGGTCATGCTTTGGAGTTGAACAGGAATGTCTTCAACACAAGTATCAAAGTATTTGCACATCATTCTGAAGGAAAAGAATTCTTTTTTCTTCATGGACATGAACAGATTGTTCATAATCCATTCTTGGTAGGTCCAAATTACGACTCCGATAATTAAAATTGCTATTGCTGCGCGCACAAGCCTCCAACGCAATTCCTCGAGGTGCTCAAGAAATGACATTTGGTCTAAGTCTGATTTGGGGTTGTGGTTTTTCAAAATCCTTGTAATGAGCACAAATTTAACCAAAAGGCGTGATAAACGTGACAATTACATTAAAACCTACATCACAACGTAAAACGTTTACGAGGTTCTGCTCTAGATTTGTATTAAAATTAAAACACATGCCAAAATTTCAGATTCAAAAACTAGAATTTAATTCCCTAAATGATTGGATTGAACTCCAGGGAGATATCGTCAAAGGATTTTTAACTAGTGCATACACAATTAAAATTGACGTTTCACAAATCAACACTGTTCTGAACGCGATTCAAAGAATTAATCCTGAACAATCCATATACGATTTTTACACGTCCCATACTTTAAACGACTTTAGTTCGTACAAGTTTGATTTTGAAAAAATTGAGTTTAGGGAATTATCTTTTTCCGCGCTCAAGGAAGAGGCTCCGTTTGAAGAACTAAGAATGATACGTGCTTAGGGTTGAATAAAAACCGTTTCTTCGTTGATTTGTTCTGGTTCTATTTTGATGATACCTTGACCAATTTTATTTAACAATTGTGCCTTAATATCTAATACAGCAACCCCGGCTTGACCAAGTTGATAAATGTCGTTGTAGTTAAAAGTTGCTAAACCTGCAGCGTTTGTATAAGCTGTATCGTATACTGCTACAAGCTGAACAGGCGGATTTTGCGTGTTTGTTCCATAAAGCACTACCATAGCGCCTTCAACAACTGCATTTCCTTCATCTCTTACGTAGATGTTTGCGATAGTATCTTCTTTCTTTTTACAGGCAGTCATTCCTATAAATAGAACTGCGATTAGCATGATCGGTAATAATATTTGCTTCATTTTCATGACGGCTTAATTTGGTAAATAAATAGTTTCAACGGAAGTAGTATGAATTCTACATCTTGTATAACCTGCTGCTTCTTTTGTGTTCGATTTAACTAAAATATCGAAATATCCTGTTGTGTTCTCTGGTCCTGAGACGTCAAAGTATTCGTTCATATCAAAGGTGGTAAAACCAGAGCTATTTGTAAATGTTGTATCTACATAAGGCAACGTAGCAGGGTTAGATTGTTGATCTCCTATGATAATAACTTTAGCCCCATAAACCAATTGGTTAGTTGAGGATCTCACAAATACCTTCAATATCGCTGGATCTTTCGATGTACAGCCCGTGAAAATAAGTAGTGTCAGAGTGAAACTAAGGATTAATATTTTTTTCATCGTTCTAGTTGAGATTTCAAAGTTAAGCTAAATATTTTTTAATTCTATTACGTATTAAATCTAAAAGTGTTACTGAAGGATTAAATCTGCTTTGTTATCAATACCTTCATTAAGTTCAACAACGGTCTCGTCGTATAGATTATTGGACTGAACACTCACCTTCACAATCGCCACTCCAGTTTGACCTGCTTTATAGACCTCATTCAAATTAAAAAACGCAATACCATTGTTATTCGTTGCTTTTTCATAATCAATTAGTAATGGTGTCTCTTCTGTATTTGCCGTTGGTTCTGCTAAAACCTCTACCAATACTCCAGGAACCAAATTACCTGCTGTGTTTTTCACTTCAATTGTGAGACTTGTAGTTTTTGATCTGTAACACGATGAACAAATCAATATTAAACCGAAAAGAAAACAAGAAAATCTCATTGAGTATCAAAAACGTTTTTGTTGTACTTTTGTATAATACAATTAACCGGAACTAAAAGTTACAGCGATTTACCTATGAAGGAACAGATTCAAAATATTGAAAATCAGTTGTCGAGTTATAAATTCAAGGCCTCAGAAGATGTTGAGAAATTTAGAATTCAGTTTTTAGGATCTAAGGGTCAAATAAAAGGCCTTTACGCGCTACTGAGAGACGTTCCTAATGACAAGAAAAAAGAAAGCGGACAACTTATAAATGCGCTTAAGCAAAAAGCTGAGTCTTTGTTCGAGGCTGCTAAAAAAAACCAAACATCATCTCCCGTAAATAAGTTGAAAGAGGATTTGACGAGACCTGCGCCAGATTTAAAATTAGGAAGTCATCACCCACTTTCCATTATTCGGCGTGAAATTGTAGATGTTTTTAAGAAAATTGGTTTTTCAATTTCAGAAGGCCCAGAAATTGAAGATGACTGGCATAATTTTTCGGCACTGAATTTTCCTCCCGAACATCCTGCTCGCGATATGCAGGATACTTTCTTTATTGAAAAAGGGGAAAATGAGATTGCGTTGAGAACCCATACGAGCTCAGTTCAAGTAAGAGTTATGGAAGGTTCCGAACCGCCTATTCGGACAATATCTCCAGGTAGGGTCTATAGAAATGAGGCGATTTCAGCGAGAGCGCACTGTTTCTTTCATCAAATTGAAGGTCTTTATATCGACGAAGGTGTTTCGTTTGCGGATCTGAAGCAAACACTCTTATTTTTTGCCCAAGAAATATTTGGAGCAAAAACAAAAATAAGATTACGTCCAAGCTACTTTCCATTTACAGAGCCAAGTGCCGAGGTTGATGTGTCTTGTACCATTTGTAAGTCAAAAGGATGTAATGTTTGCAAATACACGGGTTGGTTGGAGATTCTCGGTTGCGGAATGGTAGATCCAAACGTTTTAGAAGCATCTGGAATAGATTCTAAAAAGTACTCAGGATTTGCTTTTGGAATGGGGGTTGAAAGAATTGCTCAACTCAAATTTAAGGTGAATGATCTGAGAATGTATTCTGAAAATGATCTCCGCTTTTTAAATCAATTTAAATCTACTTTATAAATGGCATGGGAATCCTTAGATGACTTATCAATTTTGAGTCAAATTAATAGCTCTCCGGAGTCTCAAATAATTTTTAAGCATAGTCCCAGATGTGGCATATCTTCCATGGCACTTCGAAGATTTGAGAAATCTGATTTATATAAAAGTGGCAACTTCAACTTTTGGTTATTAAATGTCCTTGAAAATCGTGAGCTATCAAACAGCTTAGCATCAGAGTTTAATGTCCGTCATGAGTCACCTCAAGTAATGGTTTTTCACGATAGAAATCTAGTTCATCATGCATCACATTCATATATTGATGCAGAAGAGATAGCACGGATTTTAAAGAAATGATATGAAAAAAATAGGAGCATTTCTTTTAGCTATTGTCTTAGTTGTTGCCTTCATACTACCTTATTTGCAAACTGAAGATACGCTTCCTTTGAACGAAGCTAATTTTCGTTTTGAATCAGCGCAGAAATATTTTTCGGTAAAACGCGGGGAAGACTTTGTTTTTGATTGTTTGGATATGCAGGGTGTTGATTTGTTACAGCTAGAAATTGATGGTTCAAATGTTAAAACCTGGAATTTGGATTCAAATGAAAAACAAGATTTTTCTTTTTCAACTAAGGACCTTAAGCTAGGAACTTATTCTATTGAATTAAAAGCTTTTAAAGGCGATGTGCTTAAAGGAGCAGATGGTGGAAGGTTTTTAAATGTAAATGCTGAAGAAGGCCCAATTAAACGAAACTTTGATATTGTTGCAACTCACCCTCACAACCCTGAAAATTTCACTCAAGGGTATGAGTTTTACAATAATGTATTATTCGAATCTACAGGAAACCCGAACCAAACAAATGCAACAAAGGTAGCTCGAATTGATACGAATACCGGAGCTTCGATTAGTGAAGTATCACAACCAAATCCAATTTTTGGAGAAGGTATCACTATCCTTGAATCTAAAATATATCAAATTTCTTGGCAAGATAAGAAGTGCTTTATCTATGATGTATCTGATTTACGGCTCATAGACTCTATGCGTTATGATGGGGAAGGTTGGGGACTGTGTAATAATGATGAGTACATTATTATGTCAAACGGAACAAATGAATTAACAGTTAGAAATCCTGAAACGTTTGAAGTAATCGAAACAATTAAGGTTCATTCTGATAGAGGCCCCGTTACAAATTTGAATGAGCTAGAATATTATAATGGAAGAATTTATGCCAATATTTGGATCAGCGAGCAACGAAAACAATTCGATTCAAGAATGGATTTGAGGCGGATTATTGTTATCAACCCAAAATCCGGGGCTGTTGAAGAATACCTTGATATTGAGAATATTATTAGAGGTTCTAATGTTCAAAATGTACCCAATGGCATAGCCTATCGCAAAAGTTCAAATTCGTTTTGGATTACAGGAAAGTATTGGGATAAGGCTTTTGAGCTGCAGCTTACATCTAAAAATAAAGAGGACGCGCAATAACTTTACCATTGGAAAAGAGAATACTTGGGAACGGCAGTTTTAAAGTGTTTAAGGCTTCTAGAAAACCTTTCAAAAACTTCGACTTAACATTTATCTGAGAAAGATCAATGTCTAATGATAGAATCAATTCCCTGTGACTGTCAACACCTCCAAAGCTATTAGCATCTCCTTTCAGTCTTCCTCTAATACTATGTCCAAGGCTGAGCATTAGCCAGTTAGGCCATTGTTTTACGCCAAGTTGACCCGGGGAAAAACTCAGCCAATAGGTTTGGCCATTGTAGTCTTTAAGCAACGCTTCAATAGGGTTACTGCCTAAAACGTCAGGCCTTAGTGCTGCAAATCTTGTTTGATGAAAAGAGAATTTCGGTTTAAATATTTGTGAACTGAAATAGTGATCTTGAAATATGAACAAACCCATTCCGAGCGTATTAAATGCCAGATCACTCATTGAAAACCCCCAATCCTCGCTAAAACCATCCAAAATTTCAATTGCGGTTAGATATCCCATGCTTATGCTTACAGCGGTGTATAGGCTTTTTTTGTGATTCAATCCTGTCCAGTTATAGAGATGTTTCATGCTACGCGTAAGTTGATATACAGTAAAGGCATGACCCATTTTGTCCATTTGCATCCAGTTTTTACTATCGTTAAAAAGATGAAATGAGGATTGGTTCTCTTCAGCATACCAAACCTTTTGCAAGCCATAAATGCTTCCAATGCTAATTAAACCGACCCCGGTTGTAGCTAAAGTAAACCTTCGAGAAGAAAATATATTTTCTTGTGTATCTTTTTCTTTTTGCGCTTTAAAAGGAACACAAACGAGAAGGGTGAAGAAAAGCAATATGAACCTCATGCCTCGAATTTAGAGAATAAATCCTAGATTTTAACGTTATGATATTTACATTACTTTTAAAGTAAAATTTTGATTTATGGTAAATAGTAGAAAAGATTGGAATGACATAAAGAGCAACGACAGTTGGTCGATTTTTAAAATCATGTCTGAGTTTGTAGAGGGGTTTGACCGTATGTCGAAAATTGGACCGTGCGTATCTATTTTTGGTTCTGCTAGAACCTCTGAAGATAACCCTCACTATAAATTAAGTGTTGATTTAGCTGAAGAACTTTCAAAAAGAGGCTATGGGATTATTTCTGGTGGTGGCCCCGGTATTATGGAGGCTGCGAATCGTGGCGCACAGAAGGGTGTTGGCCCATCAGTAGGATTGAACATTGATTTGCCATTTGAGCAAAATCATAACCCTTATATAGATTCTGCTCACAATTTGGAATTTGATTATTTCTTTGTTCGAAAGGTTATATTTGTTAAATATTCTCAGGCATTTGTTGCTTTGCCAGGTGGATTTGGGACTCTAGATGAGCTTTTCGAAGCACTTACACTCATTCAGACCAAGAAAATCGCAAAACGACCGGTTGTTTTAGTTGGAAAAGAGTATTGGTCGGGTATGACGGATTGGATTAAGAAAACAATGCTTGACGCCGAACAGAATATATCTCCCGCTGATTTAGATTTATTTCGACTTGTGGATACACCAGAAGAGGCTGTTGAATATATTGAAGAATTCTTTACCACCCATTCTTTGACGCCTAACTTTTAATACTAGAAAAGACCCTATATTTACAGCGTGAAAGATAAAATTAAAGCCATATTTCGCTATCGCATTTTTTTAGTAATAAAACAGTTTTTTTGGTCCAAATCTTTCTTGTTTAGTTCATTGGGGATTGCAGGCATATATGCCGGTATTCTTTTTGGTACGATGAGGTACCTTGATACTTACACAAATCATGGCCAGGAGGTAAGTGTTCCAAATCTTGTTGGTCTATCATCTGTTGAGGCAAAGCTTAAGCTTGAAAAGCTAGGCTTGAGTTACGAGATACTTGACAGTATGTATCGGCCGAAACAACCAAATGGAATTGTCATAGAACAAATGATTGACCCAACCGCAGTGTCAAAGGTTCATGTTAAATCAAATAGAGTTATTGGTTTGCGTCTTTCTAAGAATAAAGAACTTACAGAGATGCCTGATTTATTATTTGATGAGGTTGAATTTGCAAAAGGGAAATTAACCAGTAGAGGTTTTTCCTGCAATATTGAATATGAACCAACAATTGAGGCCGACGGTTCTGTTCTTGATCAAAAGTTTGAAGGCCAAATGATTGATGCAGGGACGCGTATTCCTAAAGGTTCTGAAATTACACTTGTAGTTGGCCGAAGTGAAATCGGTGTTTTATTGGAGCTCCCCAACCTGGTTGGGATGAACTATTTGGATGCAATGAATTTAATACAGACGAAAGGGTTTCAATCTTTTTCAACCATCTGTAACAATTGCGAATCCAAAAGTGATACTTTAAATGCAGTAGTTTTCGGTCAGTCTCCGGAGTTCTATGAAAATAAGACACTAGAACGCTCAAAACATATTACGATTCTTATCAATGCTGGAGATCCTCCTTCAGAAAATCCTTTTGAATGAAGTTATTAGCTCTACTTATTTTCGTTTTATGTTTTTCGTCATCAAACTTAGGGCAATTGCAGCTTGGGCCGTTGACTCAAAATCCCTTTCTTACGGGCATCTATCTTGAAAAAGAATTTAGTATCGATAGTACTTTTGTATACGCTACAGATACAATAACGCTTCCTTTTTTTGATGACTTTACTACAAACAAAATACAGCAGTACGCACCTGATTTTGATAATCCACTTACAACAAGTGTTCTTTATTATTATCTCATTGATCAGGCTACAACACTGCCTATTTCGAATGGTATAGATTTTACAAACCAGGTTACATTTAGGCGCTATTATGATCCTGTGGAAGGAACTTTTTCGGACTCTACTTTTAGTCCTCAAGCAGTTAATGTCGCTGACTTTTCATCTTATCCTGTAAATTACGAGCCTGTTGACTTGTATCCACCTTATTATGTTTACGATACTTTGAGTCAAGACGACATTTCTGATACTGTTTGGATTGAGTTACCGCCATATACTCAAGATTCAGTCCGCCAATTTTTCCTGCCTGTTTCAGATGCAAATCAGCTTTGGATTGACAATGAAGTTTATCATAATTACAGGTTTGCGGACCATCCAAGAACCTTGGGTGTAATGACCTTCGATGGTTTAGATGCGACGGGTTACCCTTATGCAATAGGAACCACTTCTTCAGGTTATGCTGATGCATTAACATCAAAACCGATTGATCTTTCGAGTCTGAGTGTGACAGATTCGGTTTATATATCATTTCTTTATCAGCCTCAGGGTTTTGGCGATGAGCCGGAAGCGACAGATTCTTTGCTTCTTGAGTTTTATGACTTAGAGAGTAATAGTTGGAATCGAATATGGGGTGATACTGGTAAAAGTGTCGTGCCGTTTCAAATTGTTCATTTACCATTGTTGAATGCTGCCTACTTCTCCAATGCTTTTCAGTTTCGCTTTAGGAATTATGGTGGTCTATCTGGGGCCTTGGATCAATTTCATTTAGATATGGTTTCTCTGCGAGAAGCTATTCCCCCTGCTTTTGCAGATACAGTATTTAAAGATTTTTCTTTTGTTTACCCTTTGAACTCCTTGTTAACAGATTACACCTCAGTTCCGTGGGATCATTATAAAGCTTCAACAGAAAGTAAAATGACGGAGTCTCTGGAGATTGTTGTTTTTAATGGTAGTACTGGTCCAGAAAACTATCAAGATGGTGCAGTAGAAGTTTCCTACGATGGAAATCTCGAGGGTAGTTTTACACTTCAAGGTTTTACTTTAGCAGAGCAACAAATAAATTACGCTGCATTGGATTTCGCTACATCTTATCATGATTTAAAATCAGGTTATGAGTTTCCTAGAAACTTAATCGGTCAATATGAAGAATTTGATGTAACTGCAAATGCATCGGCTCAGTATCCTAATTATGAACCGAATGATTCCACTGCTTTTACGCAAGGCTTTTATAATTTTTACAGTTACGATGATGGCTCTGCGGAAGCAGCCTTTGGCCCTACTGGTACTCAAGCAAGATTAGCAATTCATTATGAAGCCTATGAGTCCGATAGTTTAATTGGTGTGAATCTTTGCTTCGTACCCTCTGTTAATGACGTATCCGATAAACTTTTTTTACTAACGGTTTGGGATGATGAAAATGGAATGCCTGGAGCCGTTTTGTATGAAGATGATGTTTTTAATCCGCGATCTCCTATTTATAGTGGTTCAGAAAATCAATATTTAAGTTATTTCTTTATAGATACGATGAAGGTTCCTGTCGGGAATTCCTTTTTTGTCGGGTGGCGCCAACTTGATCCGGAACGTTTAAATTTAGGTTTTGATCGCAATATTGATCAATCAGATGAGATTTTTTACAGTGTTGATGGCGGTGTTAGTTGGCTGATTTCTCCTTTCTCTGGAAGTGCAATGCTCAGACCTATTTATTCTACTGAAATGGATGCTTCGTTGGGTATGATATCACATTCTGACCAAATAGATGTGCTCGTATACCCAAACCCTGCTGTTAAAGAGATTTGGATTACAAATTCATTAGGCATCTCGGGTACACAAAAAAATTTATTTGATGCGATGGGGCGTATTTTAGTTCAAACAAGAGCTGAAAAAATAGATATCTCAGCTTATTCATCAGGGGTTTACTTTATTCAAAATCCAGAGTTATCTAACGAATTGGTAAAAGTAATTAAACCTTGATGGAAGAGGATCGTTTAACTTCAGAGCAGGAGGATTTATTTGAGCATTACAAGTTTCAGGCTGACCCTAGGCAAGAACAGGTTAGAATAGACAAATTTCTTGGCGAAAGACTGGCCAATACCTCAAGGAACAAAATTCAAATTGCTGCTAGGAACGGAAATATTTTGGTGAATGGTGAAAAGGTGAAGCAAAACTATCGTGTAAAACCTGGAGATATTGTTTCAATGGTTCTGCCCTACCCAGTAAGAGAATTTGAGCTCAAACCGCAGGAGATCCCAATAAACATTATTCACGAAGACGACAGTCTGGTGCTTGTAAATAAGGATGCGGGAATGGTTGTTCATCCTGGACACGGAAATCACGATGGAACTCTTGTGAATGCCCTACTTTATCATTTTGATCAACTTCCGGAGCTGCCATCAGATTATTCAGGTAGACCCGGGTTAGTTCATAGGATTGATAAAAACACTTCAGGGCTTTTGGTGGTTGCCAAAACTGAAAACGCTTTAACAAAGCTTGCTAAACAATTTTATGATAAGGTGACATCTCGGAAGTATATCGCATTGGTTTGGGGCGATGTTGAAGATGAAGGAACGATTACGGGTAACATAGCACGGTCAAAAAAAAACAGAAAAGTGATGGCGGTTTATCCAGATGGTGAAGAAGGGAAGCATGCAGTCACCCATTTTAAAGTACTCGAGAGGTTTGGATATGTAACCCTTGTTCAATGTAGACTTGAAACGGGAAGAACCCATCAAATACGCGTACATTTTAAATGGCTAGGACATCCTCTTTTTAATGATGTAGAATATGGTGGAGATCGCGTTCTTAAAGGTTTGAAAACATCTAAATATCAGAAGTTTATAGAAAATAATTTTGATTTATTTAAGGGGCAAGCGTTGCACGCGCAATCTTTGGGTTTTAAGCACCCAGTAACAAGTAAAGACCTTGAATTCCAGGCACCTCTACCTGATTATTTTGAATTAGCCCTGAAGCGTTTCAGGGATTATTGTAAATAATGGTATTTTTTCTTTATTTTTGCTTTTCCGCTATAGGAATAACGACTATTAACCTATGAATAAGAACTTAACAATACTTTTATTTCTACTGATTGGATTTTCGATATCAGCTCAAAACGGTCCTAAATATATTCGTGAAGCTTATGCTTCGTTTGAATCTGGTAAATACTTTGAGGCAATTGACAAGTGTCAGTCGGCTTTTACAAAGTTAGGTTCAAAGGGATCCCTAAAACAAAAAGGTGATATGGCCTTTAGAATCGCCGAATCATATCGTCTTCTAGAGCGCTACGAAAGTGCAAATGAATGGTTAGATGTTTGTGTAGAACTTAAATATTTTGATGTAAATCCCGACATATATTTCTTGAAGGGGGAAACCTTGAGAAAAATGGGTGATTACGGTAATGCTGAAAAAAGTTATTCTGAGTTTAAGAATATTTCGGATGGTGCCCGAGCAAAGGAGGTTGATATTGCCTTGAAATCATGCGAGGAGTATAAGTTTTATGACATGATGGAGCCAGAAATCAATTATGAGGTCAAATGTGAAACTAAAATCAATCGTAAAGAATTTGATATGTCTCCGGCTTTTTCTGATAAAAAAGGGTTAAAAGTTTACTTTTCTTCGAGTAGGGAGGAAAGTTTTGGTTCGGGAAGAGATCCTATTACAGGTGAAAAGTACATGGATATTTATGTTGCTGAATTTGATAAAAATGGGGATCCGACAAATGTAAAATCTATTGACGATGAGGGTATTGTGAACACCTCTGAAAGTGAAGGAACGGTATGTTTTGACAAGAAGTTCAAGAAAATGTACTTTACACGTTGTCCAAACGAGGAAAAAATGATGTTGGGTTGCGATATCTGGACGGTTGACTTGGTTGATGGAGCATTTTCAAATCCAAAAAAATTAAATTTAAAGAGTGATCCTACCATTTCTGTTGGTCATCCTTGTTTAACGCCTGATGGTTTAAAGTTGATTTTTGCCTCAGATATGAAGTCAAGCGGAGGAGATGATTCCTTTGGAGGAAGGGATCTATGGTATATTACCTACGACAAAAAAGCAAAATCGTGGGATTCCATACCGAAGAATATGGGCGCACAATATAATACAAAAGGCAATGAATTATTTCCATCTATAGGTAAGGGAGGAGAGTTCTTTTTTGCGAGTGATGGCCATAAAGGAATTGGAGGTCTAGATATTTTCATCTGCATGTCGGGGGAAGAAAAAAACACATGGGGCGCAGCAAAAAATATGGGCTATCCAATTAACTCGCCGAGCAATGACTACGCAATCACGAGCAGAGGGAAGAAGGGGTATTTTACATCCGAAAGAAGATTGAACAACGATCAATTTGCACCAGACGTATGGAGCTACAGTATACCTCCGAACTTATATGACGTAAAAGTTATTGTCCATGAATTCGGTAATAAGAATAAAAGAATTTCAGAAGCCAAAGTTTCTTTTAATGGTGATGATGAGTCAGACTGGAATGGAGAAACTAACGATGGAGGGACAACAATTAAGTATGATGTTAAAAATGGAAAACAGCGTTACATAAATGAAGATGTTACATATTCGATTAATGCAATGAAAGATGGATTCCTTCAAAACCCCAACGCAACCAAGATAACGACTGTCGGGCTAAAAGAAAGCCAGTCATTTATTGTTGAAATAGAGTTGGTACCCATTGTTGAGGAAATACGAACGCCTGAAGTACGTTATCCTTTAAACGAATGGTCTTTCATTAACGATGAGACATGTATGTCAAAAGACTCACTTGAATTCCTTTACAACCTTTTAAGTACGCACCCTTACATAACGATTGACTTGTTTTCACATACGGATTCACGTTCATCTGCTAAATATAATCAGGTACTTTCCGAGAACAGAGCGAAAGCAGTTTATAAATTTTTAGTTGAAGAAAAAGGAATTGATGCCAGAAGAATTCAACCTATCGGTAAAGGAGAGGCCGAGCCGGCTTCATGGGTTGATGAAAATGGTGAAACTGTAGAACTTACAGAGCGTTATATTAATAAATTCCGTTCAGCAGATAAAGCTAAATTTGAAAAGCTTCATCAAATCAATAGACGAACATCAGCACGAATTACGAGTCAAGACTTTGATCCTAATACTGCTGGTTCAGCAAACCCAGAGTGGATGGAGTTCAAGCCACTGAGGTAGAAAATCACTTTTTATGAAGCGAACACTTCAAAAAATATTATTCTTTTTTGAAATGCAATCCTATGGTGTATGTGAGTGGTGGGCCCGCAAATTGGGCATAAGAACGACTCAAGTTCGTCTTGGATTCATTTATTTTTCATTTGTCACACTCGGTTCACCACTACTCATTTATTTGATTATGGCTTGGTTACTTGAGCATAAACACTACTTTACTTTTTCTTCAAAGAGAAAAAAATCAGTTTGGGAGCTTTAAGTGTATGAAGATTCTTATCACAGGAAGTAACGGGTTATTGGGTCAAAAGTTGGTGAAGCAACTTTTAAATAAGAACATATCTTTTTTAGCGAGCTCTAAAGGTGAGAATAGAAACCCTCAATGTCCTAATACACATTACGTTCAAATGGATATTACGAATCTCTCACAAGTCTCTGCTATATTTCAAGAATATTTGCCGTCTGCGGTCATTCACACTGCGGCGATTACCAATGTTGATTACTGTGAATCAAACATCTCGGAATGTAAAGAGGTTAATGTAGCAGCTACAAATATTTTATTTCACGCGGCTCAATCTATCAATGCCCAACTTATAGCCTTGTCAACAGATTTTGTATTTGACGGAGTACGGGGAAATTATAAGGAAACTGACGCGCCGAATCCACTGAGTGTTTATGCAAAGTCTAAGTTGGCTGCAGAGCAGCTTTTACAAGTTTCTAATTATAAAAATTGGGCAATTGTAAGGACCATAATTGTTTTTGGTGAAGGATATAATTTATCGAGGTCTAATATTGTATTGTGGGCTAAAGAGGCACTTGCATCCGGAAAAGAGTTGAACATTATTGATGATCAATTTCGTGCTCCAACTTGGGCAGACGATCTTGCTTGGGCATGCATACGTATTGCCATGATGAAAAAAAAGGGGATGTTTCATATCTCAGGTCCTGAAACTTTTTCAATTTATGATTTGGTTCTGCGTGTAGCGAAATCTTGTGGCTTAGAGACCGAGTCATTAAATAAAACGACGAGTGAATCATTAAATCAAGCTGCAAAAAGGCCTCCAAAGACGGGATTTGATTTAACGAAAGCAAGAAAGGAAATCGGTTACAATCCAATGTCTTTTGAGGAGAGTTTAAAGCTTTTATTCTAATACTAAAAACCTTATCTTCGGAACCATATTTAAACTTAAAAGATGAAAAAAGGACTGTTTGCGCTTATTGCTTTGTTAATGCCTATTGTAACTTTTGCTCAAGAAGACATGGGTTTAGACCAAAAAATTGATCAAGCATTTAAACCAATTTCTGATTTCATTTCAGGAATAATATTTTTTGAAGTTTTTGACGGTGCGCCATTTGTGATCATTCTTTTGGTTTGTAGTGCTTTGTTTTTTACGCTGTATTTTGGATTCCCAAATATTCGTTTTTTTGGTAAAGCTATTAATGTTGTAAGAGGCAAATATGACCATGTAGACCATGCATCGTCTGGGGACAGTAAATTGGCTATTGACGGCGATATTAAAGATACCATTGCTGATGAAAGCAAAGAAGGAGAGGTGACTCATTTTCAAGCCTTAGCTACGGCTGTTTCTGGAACGGTCGGTAATGGAAACATCGCGGGTGTTGCTCTGGCGATTGCTCTTGGTGGCCCTGGAGCTACCTTTTGGATGGTTGTATGTGGCTTACTCGGAATGTCTTCTAAGTTTGTAGAATGCACGCTTGGTGTTCAGTATCGAGACATCGGCGAAGACGGCACGGTATATGGCGGTCCGATGTATTATTTAAGCAAAGGTCTAAAGGAAAAAGGTTTTGCTCTGTTAGGTAAAATAACTGCAGTTCTTTTTGCTATATTCTGTATCGGGGGTTCTTTTGGTGGTGGAAATGCAGCACAAAGTAACCAAGCAACAATTGTATTAAAGGAACTCATGGGGTGGGATAGCACCAGTGCTGGAGCAATTATCGGTGTCGTTTTAGCAATTTTAGTTGGGATAATAATTATTGGTGGCATTAAGAGAATTGCTTCTGTTACGGAAAAAGTAGTCCCGTTTATGGCTGTCTTGTATTTGGCGGCTTGTTTGTATATTATACTTACTAATTTCAGCTTGGTAGACGATGCTTTTTCTTTGATTTTTCGTGAAGCATTTAACCCTCAGGCCATTGGTGTGGGTGGAGTGATAGGCGTTTTATTGGTTGGTTTCAAAAGAGCTGCGTTTTCTAACGAGGCAGGAGCTGGGTCAGCTTCTATTGCACATTCTGCCGTAAAAACAAAGTATTCAGCATCAGAAGGATTGGTTGCTTTGCTTGAGCCGTTTATTGATACGGTTGTCATATGTACAATGACAGCGCTAGTAATTATCATTTATAACTTCGGTGGTGCTTTTGAATACGGCGGTGAAGGATCTGTAATGATAGATGGGGTTGCATATGAAGGCGCAGGAATCACCTCCAAAGCCTTTGGTCAGTATATACCCTACTCCAATGTATTCCTCACAGTCGCCGTTGTCTTATTTGCGGTGTCAACTATGATTTCATGGTCGTATTATGGTCTGCAGTCTTGGAAGTTTTTATTTGGTAGAGGAAAAGCTGCAGATTTGGCTTATAAGTTCTTGTTTTTAGGGTTCGTTGTAATTGGTGCTGCAGCCAGTATGGATTCTATTTGGGGATTTTCGGACGCTATGATTTTTGCAATGGTATTTCCAAATATGGTCGGCTTGTTTTTCCTTTTCCCAATTGTAAAAAAGGAGCTTTCTCGTTACTTAAGTGCAATAAAAGGGTCAAAGTCATAATGCGGTCCAATAATCTTTCTGCATATTAAATCGCCATTTTATATTTCAAAAAAAAGTAGAAGGGGTCTAACTATTTTTTTTGTTTTGTCCTTTGGTATTGTCTTAGCACCGAGACTTGTTGTTTATTTTTCAGATTCAAATACTGTTGTTGTTCAATATCCAATAATTGAGGATGAAGGCGACCGTAATCAATCCCCAAAGAATAGTAAGGCTCAGCGATCCTTCGCTAAGAAAAAAAAGCAGTATTCTTATAAATCTCCAAAAGAAAAATTTGACCCGAATGAGTATACACTTAATGATTGGATGTCTTTAGGGTTATCTGAAAAGCAATCGAGTGTGATCTTAAAATTCCTTCATCATACTGTATATTCTAATGAGGCTTTGAAAAAAATATATGTTCTTCCAGATGCTGCTTATGCTTTAATTAAGGACTCTACCATATATCCAGATCCCACAAATGCAGCGATTTCGTTTCAGATAGACTCTAGTAAGCTTTATGAACCTGTAAGGTTTTTAGAACTGAATACTGTTGATTCTCTTGAACTCATTTCTCTTCGGGGCGTAGGTCCTTTTTATGCTGCTCAGATAATCAAGTACCGTAAAGAGTT
Source organism: Crocinitomicaceae bacterium (assembly GCA_029251865.1). Taxonomy (GTDB): domain Bacteria; phylum Bacteroidota; class Bacteroidia; order Flavobacteriales_D; family Crocinitomicaceae; genus UBA952. The sequence continues at coordinate 47,371 of JAQXCN010000034.1, forward strand.
AGGTGGGTTTTATAAAAAAGAGCAGCTCTTGGAAGTATGGAAAATGCGAGAAGAAACCTATGAAGTTTTAGTCACAGAACTCATCCTAGATAGTAGTCATATTCAAAAAATACATTTAAATAGTATTAGTTTTGAGGCACTAAAAAATCACCCTTACGTCAGTTATTCCATGGCCAATTCTATTGTAAAAATGCGAAATCAGTTGGGTAGCTTTGATACTATTAGTTCCATAAAGAAATCAAAACTAATTGATAATGAAGTATATCAAAAGATTCGTCCATATTTATCTTTGGAATAAGGCGTTATTTCAAACCGAATAAGAATGACAGTCTCATTTATCTTTTTATCAAAAAATAAGGGTTTAAAATTCTTAATCGAAGAAACCTTCATTAAATTCGCATATGCTTTTAGAAGACAAGCTTAAAAATGTTATTCGGGATGTTCCGGATTTCCCGAAACCTGGGATCCTATTTAAGGATATTTCAACTATTATGTTGAATCCTGAACTTTCGAAAGAAGTCGTTTCTCATCTAGCCTCAGTTTATAAGGGTCAAAAAATAGATGCGGTTGCCGGAATCGAGAGTAGAGGATTTCTATTTGGTTATCCATTGGCAATGGCACTTGGGATTCCTTTTATATTAATTCGTAAAAAGGGAAAGTTACCGTATAAAAAGAAAAGCTTTGCTTATCAATTAGAATATGGATCGGCAGAGATTGAAATGCATGATGATGCCGTTGAAAAGGGACAGCAGGTGTTGATTCATGACGATTTATTAGCAACAGGAGGTTCAGCAGCAGCAGCAGCAGAACTTATTCAGCAATGTGGCGGTCGAATCGCTGGATTTAATTTTTTAGTAAACCTTAGCTTTCTTAATGGAGACAAGAAGCTAGAGAAGTATTCTTCTAACAGTATTAACCTTGTCTCTTATTAATTAGAAATTAATCATCAGATATATGAATTTTGAGCATAACGAAAATCAAGGAATGATTGCGCAAATGGTTAGAGATTTCGCAGAAAAAGAAATCAAACCTAACATGAAAAATTGGGATGACCACGAGATATTTCCTGAAGAGACTATGAAGAAATTAGGGGAGCTTGGCTTGTTGGGTATTTTTATCCCTGAAGAATATGGTGGATCTGGATTTGGTTATGCTGAATATGCGACTGCACTTATGGAATTGGGTAAAGTTTGTGGTGGTATAGGATTAAGTGTAGCTGCGCATAATTCCTTATGTACAGGTCATATTTTTTATCACGGTAGTGAAGCACAAAAGAAAAAGTACCTACCGAAATTAGCAAGTGGTGAATGGATTGGTGCATGGGGACTTACTGAGGCAAATACAGGGTCTGATGCAATGCGCATGAAAACAACGGCAGTCAAAGATGGAGACCATTGGATATTAAACGGAACTAAAAACTGGATTACACATGGTCTATCGGGAGATGTCGCAGTTGTTTTAATTAGAACAGGAGATTTATTAGATAGTAATGGAATAACTGCCTTTATTATAGAAAAAGGAACACCTGGTTTTTCTGCTGTAAAAATTAAAGAAAAATTAGGCGTTCGTGCGAGTGAGACTGCAGAACTTATTTTTGACAATGTAAGAATTCCTGAAGAAAATGTAATAGGTGATGTTGGAGCTGGTTTTAAACAGGCAATGCAAATATTAGATGGCGGTAGGATTTCGATAGCGTCATTGAGCTGCGGGATAGCTAGAGGAGCACATGAAGCTTCTGTTAAGTATGCAAAGGAGCGTGAGCAATTTGGGAAGCCAATAGCACATTTTCAAGCAATTTCATTTAAGCTAGCCGATATGGCTACAGAAGTTGAAGCGGCGGAATTACTTACGTTCCAGGCTGCATTTTTGAAGGATAATAAACGTCCTTTAACGAAAGCAGGGGCTTATGCGAAATATTATGCATCAGAGGTTTCTGTTAAGTGTGGAAATGAGGCTGTGCAGATTATGGGTGGTTACGGCTACACAAAGGAGTATCCTGCGGAGAAATTTTTAAGAGATGCTAAATTGATGACAATAGGAGAGGGTACCTCTGAAATACAAAAAATCGTGATTTCAAGAGAAATTTTGAAATAATTTGTTGGAACATTTATAAAATAGCTTATCTTTGCAGTCCGATATAAATTAAAATATCCGTTTATTATGTTAATTATACCAATAAAAGAAGGCGAGAACATCGAAAGAGCTCTAAAAAAGTACAAGAAGAAATTCGAAAAAACCAAAGTAATGTTACAATTACGTGGAAGAAAAGAGTTTGAAAAGCCTTCAATTACTAAAAGACAACAAATTATTCGCGCTTCATATAAGCAAAGAATGCAATCATTAGAAGCGTAACCTTCTACAAAAATATACGTTAAGGAAAGGAGTCATTAGACTCCTTTTTTTATGTTCGATAAATTCATCTCATATCTTCAATTTGAAAAGCGATATTCCAACCACACGGTATTGGCTTATCGACAAGATCTTGATGCGTTTAAAGAATTTGCCGAATTAGATAAAATAGCTGAGTTTTCCGATTTATCTTCATCTTTTATACGATCCTGGATTGTATATCTCATTGAAGGCGGGATGAAAAATAAATCTGTAAACAGAAAACTCGCTTCACTAAGAACTTTTTATAAGTGGCTTCGAAAGGAAG
>JAQXCN010000037.1 GCA_029251865.1 Crocinitomicaceae bacterium
GACAAAAGGGCTTTGATTTCGTTTTCCAATGCCAAGATTGTTTTGCCAGAAACATCAATGTCGCCCAGAAGGGGTAGGTTAGCTCTTCCGTCCTGACGCACTAAATAAGTAAATCGATTATTTTGCATCCTTACTTGACTAACGTCTTGTGATTGAAGGTCTCCTGAAGAAACACCAGATTGGTTCAAAATGATTTTTTCACCATTATTCGTACCAAAAAGGAAGCTAAAGCGATCTCCAGGTGCTAATCTGAAATCTTCCTCAGGTTCAAGGGGAATTGAATCATATTCAAAGTCAGCATTTTTTGGAATCTTGAATAGAATGTTACTATTGAAATTCGCACAAGAATTCAGAAATAACAAGAATAATCCCGTATAAATGAAAAGTTTAAAATCCCTCATTCCTTATCTTTTAATAGTTTTTTGTAATAGGTTTCCATATCTGTTGCCAGTCTTTTGAAGCTGAACTTTAAATGAACGTGTCCCCAACCTTTATTTTTCATTTCGATCCGTGCGACGTCGTTTTCAACCAAAAATTTAAGTTTTTCAACAAAGGATCTTTTATCCTTACGAGAAATAATGAAACCGGTTTCGTTTTCAAGCACAATATCAGCAACACCGCCTACATCTGTTGACACTACCGGTAGATTTGAAGCCTGTGCCTCTATGAGGCTCACGGGCGTTCCTTCATTTTTCGACGTGAGACACATAATATCCATTCCTGCATTGAATTCAGCAATATCGAGTATCCATGAAGTCATCAATATGTCTATTCCCTTTTCTTGCAGAACCTTAACGCGCAGTTTAATATCATCGCGCAACTCACCATCACCGACAATAAAAATCTTTATTTTTTTACTCGTTTGAACTGCCAATTCATCAATAACGTCTAAAAAGAAGAAATGGTCTTTTACAGGCGCGAGTCTTCCTGTGATACATATCGCGATAGATTCCTCATCTAAATCGTATTTCAGACGGGTTTTTTTTCGATTAAGTTCATAATTATTTTGAAATTTTTGTAAATCAAAACCCAAAGGAATTATTTCGATTTTATCGGCAGGAGCAATTCTATGTACCTGTGAAAGTTCTTTTTTTTGAAGATTTGAAATTGCAATGATTCCGTTTGATTTACGCGCTAGATAACGTTCAATATGTTTAAATATTGCCGTTTTAACCTTCCCGAAGTATGAATGAAAGACATGCCCATGAAAGGTATGGACAACCACAGGGACCTTTCGACTAAATGCTGCTTTTCTGCCTATTGCACCTGCTTTTGAGGCATGAGTATGTACAATGTCAGGTTCAAACTCTTCAATAATTGATTTGATCTTTTTAAGTGCTAATCTATCACTCTTTAAATTCGGTTCCCTTTTCATTTCAGGAAGGAGAAGAGGGGTAACGCCGTATTCTTTTAAAATGTGCATTGAGTCGGCCTCGCCTTCCTCAGGAAGACCACCAATTAGTAAAGTCTCAAAGTCATCAGACATATATCGCGTTAAAAAGGTGGCGTTATATGTGGGGCCTCCGATATTAAAACGATTTATGATTCTAAGAATCTTTATTTTTCTTTCTTTGCCCATTATTGGATTTTGAAGCGTCCTTTAAATGTTGAAAAAAATAAAGGATAATTGCAAAACGGTATGCTATTTGAAGTTCTTTTGTATAAAAAGAAGTTCAGTGCAAAAATATAGTTTTTTTCCTTTGTGTTTGGCCCTATTTATGATTCAAGGTGTTTTATCTCAAATTTCATTGCAGAAGGAGGTAGATCAATTTGGAGGCTTACCCGAGAATAAATTCGCCTCAGTATCAATTTGTATTATTGATTTAGACAAAGATTCGATTCTGGCTGATTTCAATGGAGAGAAAACGTTAATGTGCGCCTCAACAGCTAAACTATTTAGTACATATACCGCGCTGGATCTTTTAGGTCCAAAGTATCGACCGCAAACGAGAATTTACAAAAATGGAACTGTCGATTCGCTCGGTGTACTTCATGGAGATTTGTATCTCCAAGGATGGGGTGACATGAGTCTTGGGAGTAAATACTTTTGTGAGGAAGGTGCTGAATTGGAATTTATGAGCATCTGGCTCAAGGCCATTAGAGAAAAAGGTATTAGAGCGATTAATGGTTCTGTAATTTCCGATGGTTCATCTTTTGGATATTCAGGGGTTCCAGATGGTTGGGACTGGTCGGATATGGGTAATTATTATGGTGCAGGTGCATCTGGGATTAATTTTTTTGACAATACTGTTAAATATTATTTTGATACTTATAGTACGGGAAAAAAAGCGAAGTTTTTAAAAACATTCCCTTCGGATAGTGATTTAGTTTTTAGGCACGAGATAAAGGCTGCTAGTATAAGAAACGATCAATCCTATTTGTTTGGAGCGCCTTATTCTACAGATAGGTTTGGAGTGGGTTATCTTCCCTCGAACAGAAACGGTTTTGTTGTTAAAGGAAGTATGCCAGATCCGGAATATATGTTGGCTAAAGAGTTTACGCGATTTTTAATAGAAGATTCCTTATTTGGTTTCGTTACTGGTGAACCAAAAGGTGTGCGATTACTGCTTGAAAAGGACATCGATTATGATGTTCTAGACCTTGTCTGTGTTCATGAAGGAGAGACGATTATGGATATTGTTCGACTCACAAATATGAAAAGTATAAATCTTTTTGCTGAAGGTCTTTTAAATCTTGTCGGGTTTAACAATGGCGGGAATGGTTCCACAAAATCGGGAATTGAACAAGTCTATAATAATCTAAAAGGAAAGGTAAATGTATCAGGGATGAAGCTTAAAGATGGTAGTGGTTTGTCTCGCAAAAATGCAGTTTCCGCAATGAACTTTTGTAATCTACTCTCATATATTGACAAGAGCGAAATTGCCGACTTATTTAAAAGTTCTTTAGCCGTTGCTGGTGAATCAGGTACTTTAAAAAATATTTGCAAAGGTCAAAGTGCTTCAGGGCTTATGAAAGCAAAAAGTGGAACATTAAGTAATGTAAAAGCTTACGCTGGATATGTTGAATCAAAGTCAGGAGCAAATCTGGCTTTTGCGCTGATTGTCAATAATTTTGAAGGTCCTCGTTATCAATTGGTCAAAAAAATGGAACGTATTTTTAATACAATGGCTAATTATTAAGTTCAGCCTCAATAATCATTAACCAAAACGCGTCCAAAGATATTTTTGCACATTTGAGCATTTGTGGAACAATACTCGCTTGAGAAAATCCAGGAATTGTATTTACCTCTATGATATTTGGTGTTCCATCAACAACAATATAATCGATACGTGCAACGGAGCCAAGTTGCAATGCTTCGTAGATTTCTTTGGATGTTTTTTGAATTTCTGCAGTGAGTTCCTTTCCAATATTTGCGGGTGTCTCCTCTTTCGAATTCCCGTTGTATTTCGCATCGAAATCAAAAAAGTCATTTTCTGTGGAGATTTGAGTAACCGGAAGTGCTACTAGGCCCTTTTTCGATCTAAAAACGGCGCATGTTAATTCAATACCGTCAAGAAATGATTCTGCAATAATTGTTTCGCCTTCTTTGAAAGCATTTTTTATGGCAGGTTCGATTTCAGCAGTTTCATAAACTTTTGAAATACCGTAGCTTGAGCCAGAGCCGGTCGGTTTAATAAATAGTGGAAGACGAAGTGTTTTTACTAAATCCTCGACATTGTAGGCTGTCCCTTTGGTTAGGCGCCTCGACATCGCAGTTTTGAAGCCGCATGCATTTAAGAACTGATTGCATATGTATTTGTCAAAAGACAAAGAGGAAGCTTCGGCACTACTATTCAGATATGGGATTTTAATTAAATCTAGATAGGCTTGAATTTTTCCGTTTTCACCTGGGTCGCCATGAATACAAATAATAGCCAAATCAATTTGAATCGTTTTGTTTTCAAAGTACAATTCACCTTTATTTTTATCGTATGGTACTTTGCCTGATTTTGTTGAAATAAACCACTCTTCAGGTGTTACCTCTATTTTATGAACTGTAAATTCCTTTGGAAACGAATCATAAATTGTTTTTGCACTTTTCATTGAAATCTCATATTCAGAAGAGAATCCACCGCAGAATAAACCAACATTTTTCATAGCTTGGTGTTTTCTGTAAAGTTAATATTCGGGTGTTATTGTTTCTGAAGAAAGATCAAAAAGTTTTCAGCATACTACATGTGAATTGATTCAAAATCCTTTCTTATTTTTGTTCTCATTATGCGCTTACTCTATTTTTTATTTTATGTAGTATTGAATTACACATTGAGATTATACTTTCGCAAGGTAAAAGTCAAAAATAAACCAAAGTATTTTTCAAGTACAATATATGTCTGTAACCATCCAGCAGCATTTATGGATCCACTTGTCCTTTCCATATTTAACCGCGCTATTGTTTTTTTTATGACGCGATCCGACGTATTTACTGCATTTACCAAGCCTATTTTCTGGACAGCGCACATGATTCCTATTTACAGAAAGCAGGACGGAGTTGATACAAAGGCCAAAAATTTTGAAATATTTAAAAAGGGATCTGACATACTATTGGGAAAACGCAGTTTGCTTATTTTTAGTGAAGGCGTTACTGATGATGTGTTTGTGAGGCGCTTAAAGCCCTTGAAAAAAGGGGCGGTTCGAATTGGCTTTACTGCTCTAGAGGCCTGTGATTGGAAACAAGACATATTCCTTGCCACTGTTGCCTGTAATTACAGTAATCCGGAAAAATTCCAAAGTGATTTGTATCTCAAAAACTCGAAAAAAATTAGATTAAACGATTTTCGTGAGGCATATGAGTCCAATTCAAATAAAGTGATCCAGGAGCTTACGGTTCGATTAGAACAAATGCTTAAGGATGATATGATTCATGTAGACGATTTGGATTCGTGCGAGTTTACCGAACAAATTATGATGCTACAACGTCGTGGAATGCCTGCTTACAAAGAAAATAATAATGGCATTGAGCTGCGTTGGGAAGACGCAAAGAAAATAACGGAAGATTTCAATGAAAGGCCTGACAAATATGAGCCCTTGCGTCAGAATTTTACTACGTATTTTAGTTATTTAAAAAGTAAGAAAATCTCGGATAATGATATTTTTGACACCTATAATAACCAACCATCAAGACTGGATTACATCAAGCAAATTCTTCTCTTTCCTGTTACTTTATTTGGCATTCTCCATTGTGCCTTGTTCTATTTCGCCATTAAAAGTTATGTCGAAAAGAACTTTGCACGTCCCGTTTTTTGGGGCTCAACGAAATTGGTAATGATCATGTTGATACTAGGGCTACTAAACTTATCCTTTTTCTTTTTGTTACCAAGTCACATTGGTGTATTGGGGACTATCGTTTATTTCCTATTTATACCTTTTGCGGGTTTTACAGCGTATAAATTCATGACTTTTATGCAAGGTCTCTTAAAGTCGAAAAAAATAAAAAAGATGGATGTTTCAGATTTGCTTGAAGTCAGGTCATCCTTAGTGAAGAAAATTAAAGAAATAACACCAGTTTAGTTGGTGTATCGCGTATGGCACACATTCAAAAAGTTCAAACAAAAATAGGTAAACCAAAATGGTTGCGTGTAAAACTTCCAACAGGTGAAAACTACAGAGAAGTTAGGAGGCTTGTAGATAAGCACAAGTTGCATACAATCTGTGAAAGTGGAAGTTGTCCTAATATGGGTGAATGTTGGGGTGAAGGAACAGCGACCTTTATGATCTTAGGTAATATTTGCACGCGATCTTGTGGTTTTTGCGCCGTAAAGACGGGTAGACCGAGTGCTGTAGATTTAATGGAGCCGAAACGCGTAGCGGACAGTGTAAAGCTAATGAAGGTTAAGCATGCAGTATTAACGTCTGTTGATCGTGATGACTTGCCTGATGGTGGTGCAGAAATTTGGGTTGAAACTGTTACTCAAATCAGAAAGGAGTCACCAATTACGACACTTGAAACATTGATTCCTGATTTTGCTGGAAAGTGGGAAAATCTTGAGAAAATTATAACGGTTGCCCCCGAAATTGTTTCTCATAATTTAGAGACGGTTCGAAGATTGACTAAAGAGGTACGTATTCAAGCCAAGTATGACCGAAGTCTTGAATTGTTATTTCGTCTCAAAAAGGGTGGTATGAAAACCAAGTCAGGAGTAATGCTAGGCTTAGGTGAAACTGAAGAAGAAGTAATTGAAACCATGGAGGATTTACGAAATGTTAAAGTCGATATATTGACCCTGGGGCAATACCTTCAGCCTACACCGAAACATCTATTTGTACAAGACTTTATTACACCGGAGAAATTTCAGTTTTATAAAGATTTAGGTTTAAAAATGGGATTTAGATACGTGGAAAGTGGTCCTCTTGTTCGTTCCTCTTACAGGGCAGAAAAACATCTTTTCTAATTTAAAAAGTTTTTTGATTTATAGGTATTTTTTTTTTGGTCTTTTTAGTAAACATTCTTCTACTTTTAGATGTTTATTTTTTGGAATTAATTCCGTAACTTAGTCCACTATATACCTAACTTATTCAATACACTATGAAAATTAGATTTTTAATTGGTTCATTACTAGGAGTTTCAGTAGTTGCAACTGCTGTTTTCTTTACGACCACTCAAAAAGATTCTTCAACTTACACACCAGTAGAATTAACAGCATTCGAGTCAAATTCAGGAGGTAACGATGCCGTGGCATGGTTCAAGGCACAATTCGTTAATCAAGAAACTGGTTTGTCATACACCACAGAAGAAATACAAACAATGCGCGAAGACCTAAGAAGGCTGCCAGTTACAAAGTCAATGGCTTTTGCGGATTATGGTCCTGACAATATTGGCGGTAGAACAAGAGCAATTCAAGTGGATCGTGAATGGAATGATCTTATTTGGGCTGGTGGTGTCTCAGGTGGCTTATTTGTGTCTTACAATGGCGCGAACACGTGGACTAAAGTAACATCCTACATTGAGGCGGGAGCAAGTCCTAACATTTCTAGTATTACACAAACAAAAGATAATATTTTGTATGTTGCAACAGGTTCGAATCAAGAAGGAGGATCTGGTAACGGCGTCTGGTATTCAATCAACAAAGGTGAAGACTGGGCTGTAATCCCCGGAACATCTAATTGTACCGAAGTAGAAAGTTCAGACAACGACGACTACGTTTGGATGGCAACCGCTCAGGGTGTAAGAAAATGGAAGTTAGATGATGAAAGTCTTACAACGGTTTCAGCCGGTTCTGGTTCATGTGCAGCATTAAAAGTTTCAAAGGATGGAAAAATTGTTATTTCAAACCACAGCAATAAAACCTGGGTCTCAAAAGACTTTGGTGAAACTTTTGCAGATCGATCGGGTAGTGGAGACGATGAAGTAGGTCTAGGTGGACAGAGAAGAGAATATACTATTTCTGCTGGTCTTAATGAAGCAGGATTACACTCATTGTATGCGGTATTAACGAATTCAAGTTTAGTTGGTATGTACGTTTCACATGATGATGGCGATACTTGGACGAAATTCGTAGGCGCTTCCGGCCCACCCAATGAATTCGATATATACCGTGACCAAGGGACTTACAATTCTATTGTTTCTGTTAATCCTACTGACCCAGAAGAAATTTATATTGGTGGTATCGATATATGGAGATGGAAACAAACTGTTAATAATCCACCAAGTGGAGGTTTTGAAAAAGTTAGTCAGTGGTTTGTAAATCCGACCTCTTCAATTTACGTTCATGCCGACAACCATGAAATGAAGTGGGACGCAAATAATCGCCTTTATATTGGTAATGATGGAGGTGTTAATATTACAAACGATTTTGCTGATAATTGGTATCCTGCGAATAGAGGATATAATGTCACTCAATTTTACGGAATTGCATTTGATAGAAATGGCGCCGTGATGGGGGGCGCTCAGGATAACGGAACACTTTACAATGATCACAGCCTATCTACATTCCAAGAATTTGTTGAAGTTAGTGGTGGTGATGGATTTGAGTGTGAAATTTCTTATTACAACCCAAATGTTATGTTTACCTCTGTTTATTACAATTCTATTCGAAGAACAGGAGACGGGGGTGCTACATTTAATAACTTTTCGCCAGATTTGCCGAGCAGTTATGATCCTATTGGTCAGCAAGGAGCATTTCATCCTTTCCATACAGAATTATTTTTAGCAGAAAATTATGATGAGAATTCAGAGGATAGCGTTCTTTTCATTCCAACTAAAAATTATAATGTCGGTGACGAAATGCAAGTACCAAGTTTGTCATCTGGTGATACAATGACGATTACGGCAGCCCAAGACTATTATTTTACTGATACACTTTATTACACGCCATCAGTGTCGAATGATTCTGTAAACTTCGGTGTGAACCCAGTTACAGGTGAATTACATGCAATGGGCGCAGATACCGTGGACTTCAATATCTCATGGGATACGTTGACTGTTCAAGATCCGTTCCAGTCATGGTTCTTAGTTTGGGTCGGTGCGAACGGAGGTGAATTATGGGGTACTAGAAATGCATTGAGATTGTCAGTTGCGGACCCAAATTGGGTTTGTGTTGCACGAGGAATTGGTAACAACAATGGAAGTGTTGATGTAGAGTTTTCAAGAGATCTCGAAGAGTGTTATGTTTCTGCTGGTACTGGTATATGGAGAATAGATGGTTTGGGTAGCGTTTACACTAGTGATACCCTTTTCAACGAGAAAGTATCTTATTTTGCCTCCGGAGGAGATGAATTCACGCCAACATACACAGTTGCAACAAAAATTAATAATGCGGCTGCTACAGGAATTGCTGTTAATCCGAATAATGCAGATGATTTAGTGATGTTCGGAGGTAATGTGCGGAGATCATCTAATGCGACAGCAACGAGTCCAAGTTTTACGAACTTAGGAGCTGTAGGTGTTCCTTGTACAGACGGAATTATTGATCGGGATGACCCGAATGTAATTGTAGCAGGAACACTCATGGGAATGGTTGTTTCAACAGATGGCGGTTCTTCATGGACAAACGCCTCAGAAGGTTTTGAAGGTACAGTAGTTACAGAGGTTCGTCAATCTTGGAGAACTCCAGAAGAAGGTAATGGAAGACCTGGTGAAATTTACATAGGAACATATGGTCGTGGTATTTGGGCATCTACAAATTACGCGGGAATAAATGAGCCAACAATTACTTCTTCAACTACTGAACGAGATATGACAATCTATCCAAATCCAGTTAATAACGAATTTTCTATTTCTTTTGACATGATTAAAACAGGAGACGTTTCAATTAGAATATTTAGTTTATCAGGAGCAGAGCTCGAAGCCTTTGAATTTCAAAACGTTGTTTCTGGGTCAACTACTCTAAATCTAGATGTTAGTGCGCTTAGGAGAGGGACCTTCCTTGTACAACTTGTAACAGCGCAACAGAAGCATGTTAAAAAAATCGTGAAATTATAATAATTAAAGGCGACTTAGTCGCCTTTTTTTTTGTCCTTGTTTTTAAAAGTTATGGAAACTTGTACATTATGTCTTTCTCAAATTGAGCGCATACTTTCAGGGCGTTTTAACCAAGGCGTATCTTTAAATTCTGACCACTTTAACCTTAAGCACTATAAAAAAGGTGAAGTATTATTTAACGAAGGAGGAACGCCAAGGGGTGTATTCTTTATTCATTCAGGTTTAATTAAAGTCATTAAATACGGCATTGAAGGTAAGGAGCAAATTATCGAAATAGCTAAAGTTGGTGATCTTGTTGGTTTCAGGGCGATGTTAAGTGATTTAACCTATAATGTTGATGCAATAATGCTCGAGGATACGACGTTGTGTTATGTTCAGAAATCTGATTTTCTTAAGGAAATTAATTGTAATGAAGATTTGAGGAATACGGTTATTCGTGTCTTGTCTAAAGAACTTCAAGACCGAGCAGATCTTTTGACAACAATGGCGCAGAAGACCGTAAGACAAAGAACCGCTCTTGCATTACTGCTTTTGGATGACATCTATGAGGGAAAACCAATTAATCTATCCAGAGACGATTTAGCGAATTTTGTAGGAACTGCAACGGAGACAGTTATTCGTTTGCTTAGAGAATTTAAAAAAGACTTGATAATTGAAACAAAGGGCAGAAGAATAATGATTTTACAGAAATCTCAATTGATAGAAATTTCTGAACTCACATAGAATTTTTCGTTTTACAAATATTATAGAAGTTTTCTAGCATCAGTACTCCTTGTAAACCCGAAACTTCTGGATGGAATTGTACGCCAAATATTTCTCTTTCTATAGATGACATGGCTTCGTTGAAGCAAGCATCCGAAGAGGCGATTAGTTTAAAACCTTTTGGTACGGAAACAAATTCGCAATGGTCTTCTTTCATCTGAATTAACAACGGAAGCCTGTCAAATAGAGCGCAAGGTTCGAAAATTTCAATTTCTTGAAAATCTCTATCTTCTCGCATTTTCTTAACCATACCACCAAATTGAAGCCCTATAAGTTGATGTCCAAAACATATTCCGAGTAATGGTTTCTCAATGCTTTTAATCCAGTTTGTGGATTGAATATAGTGTTCCGTCTTTTCTTCCGTCAATAAAATAGGAGCACCGGATAGAATTACTCCTTCGTACTGCATTAATTTGTCGGGCTCTATGTCAAGAAGAGGAATGACCTCACATTCTGTGTATTCCTCAATTATCTTTCTGATTTCAGGTGTTTTATTACTTCCACAATCTCCAATTAGTATCATAAGCTAATTTTTCCTGCCCCTAATCTAATAATTCTCGGCCTTTCTTCAGAATAACAATCTATTATCGTAGAAGGCTCAATTTCACCCATGCCGCCATCAATAATACATCCAACTTGGTTCTCATATTTTTCAAATATATGATATGGATCAGTGAAATAGTCAAGTATCGGTTCATCTTCATCATGCAAAGACGCAGAGGCAATAGGGTTTCCAAGTGTCTCAACCAATGCCTGTGTGATAGTATTATCAGTTATTCGGACACCAATTTCTTTTTTATTCGAACCGAAAAGCTTAGGTATGTTTGCGCTGGCTTTTAAGATGAACGTATATGGACCAGGTAAACACTGTTTAATAAGTTTGAATGTCGGTTTATTGAGGTGCTTGGTGTGAGATGAAAGTTCAGTTATGTCTCTACATATTATTGAGAAGTGTACTTTGTTTAATTTTTCGCCTTTAAATTTAGCAAGTTGTTGCAATGCTTTTTTATTCGTCAGGTCGCACCCTATGGCGTAAACAGAATCTGTAGGAAAGATGATGATGCCTCCACCTTTAAGTATATTTGTCGCCTCATTAATTAGTCTGGGGTCTATATTTGCAGGGTTGATTTCAAAAAACATATTAATAAATTACGCAAGAAATAGCGCGATGATCACTCAATTTTTCTTTCTGGATTTTAAAGGATGTAGAATTCAATTCTTTTGAATGAAATATGTAATCAATACGACCAGCAGGTAAAAGTCCAATATATGTGGATCCAAATCCTGAGGATGTATTCCTAAATGCATCAATGAGTTCATTTTCAAATATATGGTATGTATAAGAGATAGGAGTGTCATTGAAATCCCCACAAACAATGGTCGGGTAAGGAGATTTTTTGATGTGTTGGCTGACAGTCTTGCTCTGTTCTGCTCGTATAGCAAAAGCTTTTTTTAATTTTCGATAGGCTGTCTTAATGGTAGATTGGGTATTCTCAGTCCCGTCGTCTTTTGTCTTCTTGGTGGCGTAATTAGTTTCTAGTTTTATGGATTGAAGGTGAACATTATAAATACGAAGTGTATCTTTTTCTTGGGTCACGTCAATGTAAATACAATAGTTATTATTGTTTTTATTTGCGCCTTGATGTTTTACATAGCCTTTATTCACTACTGGGAGTTTTGAAAAGGTTGCAAGACCAAAGGTTTGCCTATTACGTGGAATTTGGATTCCTTTTATATGAATTTGTGGGTCATCCATAATTTCCACAATGGAATCTATTGTTATAAAAGATGATGGTTTTTTTTGTTCGTAGTATTCTTGAATACATAAGATATCCGGTTCTTCATCCCTAAAGTATTTAAATATTCCATTCCGGGTTGACTTTGCATTTTTCATACTCGGGTTGTATAAGTCAAAAAGCCTTACGTTATAGCTCATTAATTTGATCTGACTATCCGATTCCTTTGGGATATCAGTGGGAAGGACGTTAAATGAAAATATTTTCATCTGATATGGGAGGCTGAGACCGAATAGAATTAGTGAACATAAAAACCAAGTTCTATTTTTGAAGAACCAAAGTATGCAGAATACAATGTTCAATAATATAAGTACAGGGAATCCCAATCCAAGAAAAGGGAGTAGTGGAAATTTTGCTGGATTAATATATGGCGTGAGTAGTGAAAGAAGCAGACATAAGCCTACAGCAATGTGAAAAGTCTTGACAATCAAGAACAGTAAGGCATTTTTTTTACCCATTTTTACTTTGGTTAAACAGGAAGTCTTTTTCCTTTTTGCTTAAGGAGTCGTATCCAGATTTAGATATTTTGTCTAAAATGTGATCCGTTTGATCCTGCTTGCTCTTCTTTTCGTAGTTATATTCTTCGTCCGATTTTGTTCTTCTTTTTTTAGGTTTTGCTTTGCCTATTCTTTTAAAGGTTTCACGAATACGTTTAGAAAGCTCATCAATTTTAGTCAAAATATTTTTAGGTGAGTTGAGGTTCTGCATGGCAAGAAAGCCAAACAAAGCCCCTCCCAAATGAGCGAAGTGTGCAATATGGTCATTGGCGTTGCCAATTCCAATTAAATCATTAGCAAGAAAAAAAAGGGCCAGGACAAATAATCTAACTGGAAGCACGCCAAACAAGAAGACCTTTGTGTTTGGACTGTAAAAAGCTAATGCGGCAAATATTGCCATTACGGAACCAGAAGCGCCAAGAACGGTGTGGTATTCATTTGGAAATAGCAATGTGGTTGAAATAACTTCGCCTAACCCACCTGCAAGACCGCCAAATAGATAGGTCAATAATAACATTCTACTATTAAAATAACGTTCAAATAAATTTCCTGCGAAGTATAAAAAAATCAGATTTGAAAAAATATGCATTAGGTCAAAATGCGCAAAAATACTTGTGATAAACCCCCAAGGCATGCTTAGTGCTCCTATTAAAGTTGCATCTAGTGTGAATGTTTTTTGAATCAAAATACTTATGAAACTGACACCACTTATTTTTTCAAGGGCAAATAAAAGATGAATGAGAAGAAATACACAAATATTTACAATAACAAGTTTATTTGTCATTGTACCACTTTTGAGTTGGAATTTCAACTCTTCAAAAAGGTTTCTTTTTTGCTGCATTTACCAGAAGTTATTTCTGTCTTTTTTTCTCCAAAATAAAACGATAATAGCACCAACTACGGCACCGCCTACATGTGCTAAATGTGCAGTAGAGTCACCTGATTCATTGAGGTAGGATTGATAGACTTCAAAGAGAAAATAAGCCCCCACGAACCATTTGGCTTTGATAGGTATTGCAAAATATAGACGAAACTCTGTATTAGGGAAAAGTATGGCGAATGCAGCCATTACGCCAAATATGGCACCCGAAGCACCGACCATGGGTGTATTGATCATAACCAAATACTGATTAATCAATTCATTATTCGTAAAAGATTCCAATCTGTTGATCTCACGAATGGAATGCCCTTGGTCAATAATCTGCGTCTTTAAGGCTTCAATTTCGTAGACGCCAATTACATTAAATAAAGCAAATGCACCCAGAGCACAAAGAATATAAAAAATAAAAAACCTTTTCGGGCCCCATATTTTTTCTAGATAGCCACCGAGCATTATGAAAATCCACATATTGAAGAAGATGTGAATGAAATTAGCATGCATGAAAAAGTGTGTAACAACCTGAAACGGTTCAAATAACGGTGAGTTAACATAGTGTGCACCAAACTTTGAAATCAGGTTTATATCTTGAGCACCTAAAAACCAACTCGCTGCAAAAAACATGATGTTTAAAATCAGTAAGTTTTTGGTTACTTGTGGCAGATTGTTGAGCATATTAAAATTTAGTAGTTAATTCTTCTATTGTCAATGTTTGCATAATTGGTTTACCAAAAGGGCAAAAAGAATGTTCCTCGCATGAAAACAGTTGGTTAACAAAACTTTCAATTTCATGTTCAGTGCGAAGTTTTATGCCTTGAGATGCGACAAACACTAATTTTGAAATTAGTTCATGCGCAAGTTCCCCCTTATCAGGTTTTTGCGGTGCAATCAAAGATGACGTTATACCTTCAATGCATGATTTGCTATCCTTTTCTGTAATACATGCAGGTAAACTTTCGAGTTGAAATGTTTTATTCTCAACCTTGAAACTAAAGCCGAGCTGGGAAAGTAGTGATTTAGAATCGTTCCAAGCATCGATTTCATTCTGATCAAGCTCAAGACCCAAGGGAAACATTAGTTTTTGTGCGCTTAAAGGCTGTGCGACAAAGCGTAGCATCATTTCATCATAAAGTATTCTTTGTTTTCCTCTGTAGGAATCAATGATGAGTACTCCAGATTTTACATTACTCAGTAAATAACGGTCTTTAACCAAGTATTTGTTTTTGGTATAATTTTCTTCCGTTTCGATGAAGGATGTTTGACTTTCTTTATTTTCTTCCCGAATGGCGTAGAAATCCTCCCATTCTTTGGCATCACTTTTCTTCCCGAACCCTTGGTTATTTAATGCCTTATTTGAACTGGTACTGGAATTTTTTTTCGATTCGAATTTAGAAAACGGATTGTAGTTTGGATCTACCTTAATCTCAGGCTCTACAGGTGTCTCTTTTTTATGAGAAAGTGGAACATCAAAGCTTGTTTCGACTTCGAAGTCTATACTTGGGGCAATGTTATATTTGCCTAAGGCTTGTTTGATACTTGAAAGCAAAATTGAATAGATAAATTTACCTTCTTCAAAATTGATTTCTGTTTTTGTTGGATGAATATTGACGTCAATTTTTTCAGTATCAATGTCAAAATAAATAAAATAGGAGGGATGCGATTTCTCTGAAATAAGCTGTTCGAATGCTTTAGAAACAGCATGATGAAAATAAGAATGCTTAAAAAATCTACTGTTTACAAAGAAATATTGTTCACCTCTTGATTTTTTAGCACTTTCTGGTTTTCCAACAAATCCTTTAATAGAAACGATATCAGTTTTCTCCTCAATAGGTACTAATTTCTCATTGCTTTTGAGTCCAAACACATCTGTGATGCGCTTCCTAAGGTTGCTTGGATTCACATTGTGAATTTCATTCCCATTATGGGTGAGTACGAAGCCTATATCTGTGTGTGCGAGCGCAACTCTTTCAAATTCATTTCTAACATGCGAAAATTCAGCCGTATCTGATTTTAAAAATGTACGTCGTGCAGGAACATTGAAAAAAATGTTTTTTACTTCAACACTTGTACCTTTTTCGCAGATACATTCCTCATTTCTTGTAGGGGTGCCTCCGTTCATTTCAATACAAGTTCCTGTATCTTTTTGATTTTCTGTTCTTGACTTAAGTGTTACATGTGCTATTGATGCGATAGAGGCTAATGCCTCACCTCTGAAACCTTTCGTTTTCAATTGAAAGAGATCTTCTACATTTTTCAGTTTGCTTGTAGCGTGTCTTGTAAAACACATAGCGGCGTCGTTTCTCGTCATTCCACTGCCATCATCTTGGATAAGAATACTCGATCTTCCTGCATCTTTAATATGAACCTTAATAGAAGTCGCACCCGCATCCACTGCATTCTCTAAAAGCTCTTTTACGACGGAGGCAGGTCTTTGAATAACCTCACCTGCAGCGATCTGATTGGAGATCTGTTCTGAAAGTAAATTGATAATATCCATTAACGCATTATTTTGAAAATGACCTTATCGATGTCATCCAGACCATTTAAAAGAAAGTAACCAAGCACGAAAATAAGAGAAATTAAAACAAGAGTTCTTGTATTTTGCGAGTAGACAGTGTTTTTTGTGACTTTATTTTCTTGCCTTTTTTCTTCCATTTTTTCGCGCATCAAAAGTATGCGTTCTTCCTCTGAAAGTTTTTCATTGGCGTAAAACTTTTTCTTAAGTTCAGTTTTCTCTTTCCGGGCATCATAGTACCGCGGAAAATAGCCGAATCTTTTAGGTTTTATATTAGAATTTAAGAATTTCAAAAAGCTTCTTTTTCTAACAAAAATAACGAAAAACTCGATGTTTTAGCTAGAAAGAGGATTCAAATTAGAGTCTTACAACAGTTCCCATATATTCTGGTCTTTCTCCTATTTCCGGATTCTGAAGAACTACTTTCCAAACGAATGGTTTATTTTCATCAACAAGATCTCCCGTATTTTTATTAATACCCTTCCATGGTTGACCTGCATTACTCGTTTTAAAGATTACGGCACCATTAGTTGGGTCTATAATTATCATATTAAAGGCTACGTCTCTTTTAGTCAATGCAAATGGCATGAAGGTGTTGTTCCTGTGGTCAGAACTGTTCGGTGTAAATGCATTAACAGCAAGTAGGTTGTAGTTTTTCTCCACAAAGAAAGAAATCTCGTCAGTGCTTTGACAACCGTTTCCATCTTTGTAGGAAGCTTTAATATTGTAATTTCCTTTGTCAAACAATAAACATGAATTTGAATTCCCATTTTCTTGGATTTTTTTTCCGTTTACTAACCATTGCACTTCTTTTTCTGTCAAGGCTTGAACGTTAAGAACAGGAAGACCACTCTCAAAGTTTAGATAATCGTCTGTGTTTATTTGAAGCTGTTTTGCTACAGAGACATTGAATGATTCGGAACCTACGAATGTTTGGTCTTTGTTAAGTATACCGATTTGGTACCTACCTGTTTCGTAGAGAGGAAGGGTTGTTTTATCAGATGAACCAATTTCCTCTAATTCCTCAGAAGGAGATAAAATGTATATCGATTTATTATTTAAATTGGTGTATGTCAATTTCTCACCGAGACAATGGTCTCGTGGTTTGTCAAACTTCAATGGTGAATTGGTTTTTTCTGGCTTAATATTCAGCGTTGCGACTTCTCTGTATACAGGTGGTTTGAGATTTGTTACTTTTTCATCAATATTAGTCTCATGGATTGGATTTACGGGTTTCGCCTCTGTCAGACGTGAATCTTCTATTTTCGGCTCATTTTTCTTTGAAGTTGATTTGTCAGGAACAACATTAACGGTTTGTACCTTTTTTTCTTCCAGGTTTTCAGTGGTTTGATTTTCATCCTTGTTGATAATTACCGCGGTTTGTACTTTGTCTGTTATAGGCTCTTTTTGTGTAAAGAAGTACAATGCAGCAATAAGCACAATGCCTGCTATTCCAATGGACCACTTTAATGCACCATTAGATCCCGAGTTCTTGGCGTCTAATTTTTCACTCATCTTGGTCCACGCTGAAGCATTGTAAGGCAGTTCGTGGTCTTTTAATGAATTTTTAAATAAATCTTCTATGTCGCGCATTTTATTCTCTTAAATTACTGAATTGCTCAGTTAATATTTGCTTTAAATTCTTTTTTGCCTTAGACAAATTTGACTTGGATGTTCCTTCACTAATCCCTAGCATCTCGGCTATTTCTTTATGTGAATAATCTTCAATGACAAATAAGTTAAAAACCGTTCTGTAAGCCGGAGATAACTTTTGGATCGCTTCCACTGCTTTTTCAGCTCGTAACTCGATCAATTCAACTTTTTCGTTTTCTTCAATTTCATTTGAAGCTTCAACTCTAAAATCGTTGTCATTGTCTTTTAATATTGGGGCTCTTTTTGACTTACGGATTGCATCGATTGCGGTGTTAACAACAATTCTCCGCACCCATCCTTCAAAAGAACCTTTAAAATCAAAAACCTCCAATTTATCAAAGACCTTGATGAAACCTTCTTGAAGCACTTCTTGTGCTGTATCGTGGTCAGGAACGTAACGCATGCAAACCGCTAACATCTTACCATAGAACATTTGAAACAGAGCTTCCTGCGACCGGCGCTTGTTTTGCAAGCATCCGTTAACAACTTCCTTTAATTTCTCTATATTCTCCAAGCCTCAACAATTTTTAAACGCATTATTTCATGCAGCGTTGCCTCGCAATGCAAATAAATCAATCGTAAATAAAACGAATTTCTATTAAATGTATTATTTTCGTATCGATATTTAATTAATAAATAATTACAAATGAAAGTAACGGTAGTAGGTGCCGGAAATGTAGGTGCAACTTGTGCAGATGTTTTGGCCCAAAGAGAAATCGCAAATGAAATTGTCCTTTTGGACATTAAAGAGGGTTTTGCTGAAGGTAAAGCACTCGACATTTGGGAAACATCTCCAGTTAATTTGTACGATTCAAAAACAATTGGATCTACAAACAACTATGAAATGACGAAAGACTCTGAAGTTGTAGTAATTACTTCCGGATTACCAAGAAAACCTGGTATGTCTAGAGATGATTTAATTGCTACAAATGCAGGTATTGTCAAGTCAGTAACAGAAAACATTGTAAAGTATTCTCCAAATGCGAAAATCATTGTTGTTTCAAATCCATTAGATGTGATGACCTATTGTGCTTATCTAAGTGCAAACTTTCCATCGAGCAGAGTATTTGGAATGGCGGGTGTTTTGGACACTGCGCGCTACAGAGCTTTTCTTGCGACGGAATTAAATGTTTCGCCAAAGGATATTCAAGCGGTGCTTATGGGTGGACATGGTGATACAATGGTTCCGTTACCGAGATATACGACAGTTGGAGGTATTCCGGTAACTGAATTAATTGAGGAAGACAAATTGAATGAAATCATTGAAAGAACAAAGTTTGGTGGAGGAGAAATTGTTAAGCTTCTAGGGAC
Source organism: Crocinitomicaceae bacterium (assembly GCA_029251865.1). Classification (GTDB taxonomy): domain Bacteria; phylum Bacteroidota; class Bacteroidia; order Flavobacteriales_D; family Crocinitomicaceae; genus UBA952. The sequence continues at coordinate 18,830 of JAQXCN010000037.1, forward strand.
TTCAGCGTGGTATGCTCCAGGAGCATCGGCTGCACAGATGGTTGAAGCTATTGTGCGGGATCAAAGAAGAATATTTCCTGTTTGTACCTGGTTGCAAGGAGAATATGGATTAAGTGATATTTACTTAGGTGTTCCTGTTGTTTTAGGTAAAAACGGAATTGAAAAGATTATTGAACTCGATTTGAATGATGCAGAAAAAGCCCTTTTAAGCGAATCTGTTGAAGCTGTAAAGAGTGTAATGGCTGTTTTAGATAACATGAACGCCAGTGTTTCTGAGTAGAAAACGCCAGTGATATTGATGAAAAGCGCCTTTTGGCGCTTTTTTTATGTTTTAATTTTCTTCAATCGCACCAATGTCAGGTGGGTTATTTCTGAAATTACCTAAGATGTCAGTGATAACTGAAGTTCCAAATCCAGCTCCTTGGAGAGGAGAGTTTTCAGTAAAACCAAAATCTCCAATTCCAATATCATTAAATTGTGGTCTGTATAAGTCGTCAAGACCAACACGCCAAAGACAATTCGTAAAGAAGGATTCTGTGTAGATTTCATTCGCTTGAATAAAGCAATTTTGAATATCAAGATTAAGTGTAGTGGACGGCGTTAATATGGTATCCAAAACGAGTTCAGATTCTATATTACCACTCAAAATGCTGTTATATATAACCCCTTCCTCAATATTTGAGACAAGTGAAGGGTCGTCATAATAATTTCTTATTCCGATTGCGGGTGATTGCGCAGCACCATAACCTAGGAAATTACAATGATTAAAATTAAACCTTGCCTCCTTCAATACAAGTAACGCATGGAAGCCATTTTTAGAAATAACTAGATTCTCGCCTTTGAGTGAGGCATCGTCGAACAAAAATATACCGTAGCTTGAGTGGTTAAATATTCGGGTGTTTTTTACCGTAACCGCATAGCTGCCGGGATTGTCTCCTTCTCCGTAAATATGAAGCCCTGAGGTGCCATTTTTTATAATTGCATAATCGATAATAGACGGTTCAGCTTGATTAAAGTAAATACCGTAGTACTGCCCTGGAACATCATCGTAAAGTGCTTCTAGTCGGTCGCCTTGAAAGACAACTTCGTTATCTAAAAAGCCATTTACGAGCAAAGTACTTTTGTAAACGTATAGCACCGCGTTTTTATGAAGGTGTACTTGCGTTCCAGCGTCTATGGTCAACGATTGCGCTGAATCAACTAAACTGTAACCGTAAATCACGTGTGGTTTGTCTGATGTCCAGGTGCCTTGAACTTCTTCTTGGTAGTGAAAATAAGCATCCTGACCCCAGACAGCCAAATTTACATATTGGTCTTGACCATTCGTTCTGAATCGAATTGAGTCCTCAATGACAAGGGGGGAATTTTGATTATTTACATCTAGTGTGACTTCTACAAACATAAAGAGGCTATCACTTTCAAGGATACTTATGTCTTGGTGACTTATTCCTGGCACACCATCGAGATTGAGTCTGAATGGAGAAGATTCGCCACCCATAAGTTCTACCTCATCAATGATGATACTTTTACTATTGTTGTTGTAGATTTTAAATTGTTCTGTCGTGGATCCTATTGTAGTAAATACAGTGTCAAATACAAGCGTATCTAATGAAAAATCAAGATTACCAGTGGTGGTAAATGTCTCTTTTGTGCAACTTGGGATGGTTAGCAGATAAAGAGTAAGCCCCAATGCGGCAATAAGAGTTGAAAATAATCGCATAAACAAAGAACGAAATTAATATTGAATTATTGGTTTTGATTCTAATATTTGATGAGAATTATCTAATGCGTACATTTATTAAATGAACCTTTTGTTTTGAAAATTGTAAGCCATTATATCAAGTTCACATTATGAAAATATTTTTTACAATTATTATTTTTGGTTTTTACCATTTTGCCTCTGCACAACCACCAGAAAATAATACCAATGGTAATGTTTTAAATACCTCTCCAACAATTAATACTATTCAAAATAGTTTAGTTTCACCGGACAGTATTACCACTGTTCAACCCGAATCTAGATCAAAAAGAAATGATGTAAGGCGTGAGAAAACTGAGTCTAAATCGGCATATAAAGTAAAAAGTAAAAAATCACAGTCTATTCAATCCTCTCAGATCATTGAGCAGGAATACGAGCAATCGAGAATGCAGTCGAATACAAGAATGATTTCTCCGGAAAGTCAAAAAAAAATGGAAAGTGAGCTTGACAAAATCGAAAAGGATGAAAATGCCTCTTTTGAGTATAATCTTTATCGCTACACTTTAACCAATTATGATGTTAGTAAAGAATCTTACATCAATGAGGCTGAACGATTAAGGCCGAATGACAGTCGCGTTGTTCTTCAGAAGACAGCAAACGAATGCGTTAAGGGAGATTCATCCTCTATGCGCTTATATCTTGAGAAGCTCACTCAAAACAAGACATTGGATCAGGAAACTTTAGATTATACAGAAGATGTTGTTTTGTCTAGTACAGGTAATGATCTTCTCATAACGCATGGTACAAAGGATACTTATGGTGTAATACATTATCAGTTGAATCATCCGAATAGCGCGGCTTCCCTAATTGTAGTTTCATTGGAGCTCATGAGGAGTAATGATTACCGAGAGCTACTAAGAACGAAGGGTGTCTTATTTCCGAATTCAAACAAGATTAACACAGCATATTTTCAATCATTCTGTGCTTTGAATGCACAAAAGAAAATTGCCGTTTCTTTAACCCTTCCTGTGGATTATTTAAAAAGTATTTCATCTCATTCTGTTCCTTTTGGATTGGTTTTGATTACTGGAAATCAAAAAGATCTTTGTCTTTCAGACCTTGAAAAATTATGGAATTCGAAATTGAATAAACGAAATTTAACCCTCCATAAAAGTCAGCAGGCTAAAAACTACGCAAAGAACTATAGGCCGACTGAGGAATTGTTAAGGCGATTTGAGGCGCAAAAGCTATCGTCTCCATATATGAATCCATCAAAAGATTTTAAAACAAAGTCTTCAAAAATTAAAACACCGCGCAAGAATTAGCATGAGATTGTTTACCCCTCAATATTCTAAACAAACGGATGAAGAACTCATGTCTGCCTTAGGCAAAGGTGACAAGCGGGCTTTTAATGAAATATATGACCGCTATTCTCAACCTTTGTTTGGATATTTTATGAAATTACTTGCCCGGGATCATGGAAAATGTGAGGATCTGGTTCACGATTTGTTTGCAAAGATCATCCGTAAGCCAGATTACTTTGATACAACACGATCTTTTAAAACTTGGGTGTATTCGGTGGCTTCAAATATGTGTAAAAATGAATACAAACGCATGGCTGTTCGCAAGAATGTTAAAAGCGATATGGAGCCTGCCCAATTTTTAAAATCTAGTTCTGATACATTAAAAACAGTTCAAGAGAAAGAATTTGGTGCGGCGCTGCAGGAAGTCTTAGTTAAAATGGATGAGAAGCATCAAAGCGTTTTTAGGCTTCGGCACTTTGAAGGATTTTCAATGAAGGAAATAGCTGAAGAATTATCAATCAATGAGGGGACCGTAAAGTCTAGATTGTTTTATGCAACGAAAACTTTAGCCGCCTCACTCAAAGCGTTTAACCCAATATATCATTAATATGGAGGATAAGTATTTAAAATTATTGACACGTGATAGTTATGACGTGCTGAGCTCAGATGAAAAAAACGCACTCAAAGAGTTGTGTTCGAACCAGGAAGAGTTTGAGAACGCAAAACATTTTATGTATGAAATGGCTGAATTGGATTCAGGGCGTGAAGCGTTTGATTCGGAAAAGATTAAGTCAAAGCTCGATGAAACCTTTTCTCAGGTTTATTCTGGTGCGGAGGGAGGTGGTTGGTTTCACTTTCTTTTCCCTCCTCTAACTCCTTTAATAAGAAGACCTGGTGTACAATTGGCGGCGGTATTTATTTTAGCACTCGGATCATATGTCTTTCTGCAGTTTATAAGTTTTGATGCGAACATTCAGCGTCCAACTCTAGCCGAAAATACGCAAAAAAATGAGCGGCAATCCGAGATCAAAGAGCTTTCTCCGGATGATGAAAGTATTTTAACCAAACCTTCAGAGTCAAAAATAATGGTGGAAGATAATGTGGAAATCGTTTTACGAGAAGAGGATGTTAATAGGTCCGTTCGTTCTTCTCAATTGGAAAATGCATCCCCATTGCCTCTATCACGAATGGATAGTGAATCAGCAGGTTTTGCCCTAAGTTTCAATGCGGAAGTTGAAGAAAGTATAGTTATCGAAGATGAAGTTGCTTTTGAATTAGATACGGAGATCGTTGAAGACCATCAACAATTTTTGATCCCGACAATTGAAGAAAGCCCCGAGCTTTTAGATGGACTTTTTGTTACTTTCTAAGCTTCAGGATAAAATGTTCTTTAACCTGTTGTGGACGTTTGATTAAAACCCCCATTCTAAAAAAGTCCATACTCAAGTTGAATACATCCGATTTTTTTAAATTGTTCCAGCTGTCCAGCATGGAATTACTCCACCTGATGTCATCAAGGATAAAAATTGTTTGATCATGTGTATACCCTTCAAGGTCTTTGATATATTTAATTAATGCTTTGCCATCATGATGCCCATCAATAAATACGAGATCAAAGCGTGTAGGCTTCAACTTTTTAATCCCATCCTCAAATGTATTGTTCAGCAGTAGAATAGGATAGGGGGCTAAATTCTTTTTTGCAAATGCGTAGGTTTCTTTACAACCTTCAATGGTAATCAAGTTGCTATCTGGCGCACCTAAATGCATATATAAAGCTCCCATTCCAATGGATGTTCCGAGTTCTAAAATCTGTTTTGGTTTAAAGTGTGCACAAAGCTTGAAAAGAAGTCTTCCGTTTTTACCAAATGAAGAGCTCGTTTTAAATACTTGTTTGATTACTCTTTTTTGTTTGAGTTTTTTACTTTTCGCGCCGTAATCAGAGATGTTAATTTCCGAATTATTATCCTTATTGGAACTTACAAATTTCAAAACAGCTAACTCATTTTCTTTACTCATGCTTTTCGTGAGCCCCGTACTCATAAGGTCAAAAACAAAAGGAGAATGTATTCCTTGAAGTTCCTTTGCGTTCCATCTATATTTAATATATTCGAAGAAGATATTCATATTTAAATTATTGTTCCTTTGAATCAGTCATATTCCGAACTTGAAGCACAGAAAGAAAAAGTCACAAATGGTAGTCCAAAGTTAAAAATAATAGCTCCCTGTAAATTAGGCAAAGGAATCTTAAAATTGTCGAAATCTGAATCTGAATATTTTGAAGTTCTATTTCAGGAAATTCAGAGTTCCTTCTGTTTTTTTATTCCTGCGTCAGGTTCTGGATCAAGAATGCTCGATTTTTTACAAATTGAACTTGAGGAAAACGATAAGGGGAAGAGAACAAAGACCGGCGCTTTTGTTTCGCAAATTCGAGAGTTTTCATTCTATAAAACCCTTAATGAAACACAAAAGGAAAAGTTACATGATTTAATTGGCTCAACGGAATTTGTCAATTTTTTATTAAAAAATGAAAATGGTGGTGTTGGACTGCAAACATACCCCAAGGCATTGGTTCCATTTCATTCCTATTTAAATGAAGAACGCTCTGCTTTTATTGAGCATTTAATCCAAGGTGTGAATTTAACCAGGCAAGGCGTGAATTTTCATTTTACGATTCAACAAATTCACGAGGCGCCATTTAATAAAACATTAAATGAATTCAGAATTCAAAATGAGTTGCTTCGGGACGTTCATTTTTCTTTTCAGCACGCCGATACTGATGCGTTTGTATTTGATCATGAGATGAATATGCTGCAGTCAAACGGAGTTCCTCTACGCAGGCCCTCTGGACATGGGGCATTATTGGATAATTTGAATGCAATTAACAATCAATATGTTCTTGTCAAGAATATTGATAATGTTCAACATGAAAACAAAGCAGGTGAAGGAATTAAGGTTTGGAAGGTGTTGTGTGGTATTTTACATAAAGTAAAAAAGGAGTTAAAGACAATTACTGAAAAAAATGATTTTACTGTACTATCTCTTTTCAATGAACGTTATGGTCTTTTTTCAGATCAAGAGCTGAATTTGGCTAAATCGGTTGAAGGATTAAACGCGCTAGTAAATCGGCCTTTACGTATTTGTGGTATGGTTTTAAATGATGGTAAAGCTGGAGGTGGTCCTTTTTTTGTGGAGCTAGACGGGGTGGTGTCAAAACAAATTGTTGAAGGTGTTCAGGTTACTGGTGAAAGGCAAGAGTCTGTATTTAAGTCAAGTACACATTTTAATCCAGTTATGATGGCCATAGATACTTTTGATATGAGCGGCAATAAGTATGACCTCAAGGACTTTTCAAATGCAGAACAATATTTCGTTGTTGAGAAAAACTACAATGGGCAAAAAATAAAGTTTATGGAAAGGCCAGGTCTGTGGAATGGCTCCATGTTCCATTGGAATACGCTTTTTATTGAAGTCCCCTCGGCTTCATTCACGCCGGTAAAGACGATTTTAGACCTGCTCAAACCACCACATTTATCTGATTGATAAATTTAAGAATTTACAGCATATTCAAAATCTTGAATGTATCTTTGTAAAAAAAAAATGAATGAAAGTTCCCGTAACTGTCTACGCTGAAATCACACCGAATCCATCAACAATGAAGTTCGTTGCAAATAAGTATATTTTACCTTCAGGAGAATCTGCAAATTTCACAACTCAAGCCCAGACTAAAGGATATTCCCCTTTGGCCGAGGAACTCTTTAAATTTCCTTTTGTAGATGGTGTTTTTTTAGCTGCCAATTTCGTCACTGTTACCAAAACAGATAACGTTTCTTGGGATTTTATTACGATGCAATTGCGAGAGTTTATTCGTGATTGGATTTCTGATTGTAAAGAAATTCTCCTACAAAGCCAAGAGGTTATTGTTGCTGATTCTTCGGATACTATTCCGCTTCCAGAGCTTGAGGCCAGTGAATATGACGATAAAATAACAGCACTCCTTGATCAATATGTGCGCCCGGCTGTAGAAAATGATGGTGGAGCCATTGATTACGTTGGTTATGACGCGGGTAAAGTGGTTGTTAAAATGAAAGGTTCTTGTGCGGGTTGCCCTTCTTCAACGGCAACACTGAAAGGCGGTATTGAAACTTTACTCAAACAGCATCTCCCCAATGTTCAAGAGGTAGTTGCTTTGAATCAATCAATGTAGCGCTAGCCTAAAATTAAGCGTCTCGAATAAGAATATTTCGTATATTTAATATACGGACACAGGAATTGAAACCTGTCTTTCAAATGAAGAGAAAATAATGAGTACCTATAACTTAAAGGAATCTCTAAGAAGTTATTTTGGTTTCGATAAATTCAAAGGAAGTCAAGAAGAGATTATTGAAAATCTACTTGACAAACAAAACACCTTTGTAATCATGCCTACAGGTGGTGGTAAATCACTTTGTTATCAACTTCCATCATTCCTATTACCCGGCACATCTGTTATTGTATCACCGCTAATAGCGCTGATGAAAAACCAAGTTGATGCCATACGAAGCTTAACCAATAACGAAAGTGTCGCTCACTTTATGAATTCATCCTTAAGTAAGACCGAAATTCAAAAAGTAAAAGCTGATATTCGAGAGGGCAAGACCAAAATGCTTTATGTGGCTCCGGAGTCCTTGACCAAAAAGGACAATATAGATTTCTTAACTTCCGTTGAAATTTCCTTTTTTGCAATTGATGAAGCACATTGTATATCTGAATGGGGACACGATTTCCGGCCGGAGTATAGGAGATTAAGAGAGATTTTTGAGAAGATATCCAAGGTTCCCATTATTGCTTTGACGGCAACGGCGACGCCAAAGGTGCAACATGATATCCAGAAAAACCTGAATATGCTAGATGCAGTGGTATACAAAACGTCTTTTAATCGAGATAATTTATATTATGAGATACGGCCGAAAAAAGATGTCGAAAAACAAATTATTAGGTACATCAAAAGTCGCGAAGGTGAAAGCGGTATTGTATATTGTCTAAGCCGTAAGAAAGTTGAACAAATAGCGGAGTTATTGCAAATAAATGGAATCAATGCGCTTCCTTATCATGCGGGTTTGGAAGGGAACGTTCGTGCCAAGCATCAAGATATGTTTCTGATGGAAGATGCTGATGTTATTGTGGCAACCATTGCATTCGGAATGGGGATAGATAAACCAGATGTGCGCTATGTAATTCATCATGATATTTCAAAATCTTTGGAGAGTTATTATCAAGAGACCGGCAGGGCAGGACGAGATGGCGGTGTAGGTGAATGTCTTGCGTTTTACAGTTATAAAGATATCGAGAAGCTTGAGAAATTTCTTCAAGGTAAACCGGTGACTGAACAAGAAATCGGAAGACAGCTGCTAAATGAGATTGTTTCATATTCGGAAACATCTGTTTGTAGAAGAAAATTTATTTTACATTATTTCGGAGAAGTCTTTGATGAAACGGGTTGTAATGAAAAATGTGACAATTGTAAACATCCACGAGACCGAATTGAAGGTAAGACACATGTCAAACTGCTTTTAGAGGCAGTTTTGTCCTTAGACGAAACACAAAAAGCCAAACATATTTGTTCTTTTCTATCGGGTTCAATTACACCTGATATGACAGCATACAAACATGATCGGCTATCAAACTTTGGTTCCGGAAAGGACAAAGATGAACATTTCTGGAATGCGGTATTAAGACAAGCAACCGTTGCGGGTCTGCTTACGAAAGATATTGAAACCTTTGGTGTGCTAAGGTTGACAGATGCAGGTCATGCATTTATTGAATCTCCTAGTTCTTTTATACTACTTAAGGAGCATGACTTTTCAAACACAGACGATACTGAATCTATCGTTAGTGGAGGTGCAAAAGGTGCTGCATTTGATGAGGTGTTATATCAACTTTTACTTGACCTTCGTAAATCATTATCAAAAGAACGAAATATTCCGCCATTTGTCATTTTTCAGGAACCGTCATTGAAGGATATGTCTTTTCAGTATCCTGTGACGATTGAAGAATTGACGAATATTCAAGGTGTTGGAAATGGAAAAGCACAGCGATATGGCGCCCCATTTATAGCCTACATCGCAGATTATGTCGATAAGAACGATATCGAAAGACCGCAGGATATCATGGTGAAGACACTTGTTAATAAATCTCAGTTAAAAGTTCAGCTTATACAGAATATCGATCGTAAATTACCCTTAGAGGACATTGCTCAATCCCAAGGTAAGACGTTTGATGATCTTCTTGTGGAGATAGAAACTGTCGTTTCTTCTGGAACACGCGTAAACATTAATTATTATTTGAACGATGTCTTGGATGAGGACAGTCAGGATGAAGTTTTTGATTATTTTAATGAGGCCGAAACAGATGATATCATTGATGCTTATAAAGAATTCGACGGTTTATATACTGAAGAAGAGTTGCGATTGATGCGTATACGTTTTATGAGTGAAGTTGCTAATTAAACCCGCTAATTCTTATAATTCCAAGGCTTGCTCAATTGAATTACTGGAAACTGCATGGTAATTTGATTTGAATAATAGGAACCAATCTACAGCATTTTTCTTAGAGTGATCATATTTATACATTTTGGCATATAATGGAAGGATGAATTTTCGGCGGCCAACTTTTTCTAGAAAACTTTTTAGAGCGGGGTAGGCGGTCTCGTAATTGGTGCTGATTGCTTTTAAAAACCATTCAAATTGAATTTCTGCATTCGTCCAAGTCGTGAATGAAAGTTCATCATCTAATAAGGCCATCTGTGCGAAAGTCAGATCTTCTGGAAGGTTCCTTATAAATGTAAGCCACTCTTGTACTGAGTATTGCGTCCGTTTAAAAGCTTTTTCTTTGTTTTTCGACTCATTGTGTATTAAGAAAATATTTTCGCCTTTAGCGAAGCGATATGCCATCTCCTCCATATGTTGAAAGCTATTTGATTTTATTCTCAGACAGTTTTCTGGAATTCCTTTACCGTAAATCCACTCGTCATAATTAAAACTAAAATTATATTTTTCGAGTAATTCCTTATTTAGATACCTTATGAAATCTTCAGTGCTCACTGATGTGAACTTAAAATGATTGAAATAGTCTTCGAGGAAATTGTCCATTTTTCCCCTTCCTACCACAGATTCGATAGTCTTCAGGAAAAAAGCCCCTTTTACGTATGCTACATCTGTCATGCCATCGTCAGGGTTTCTTTTATTTAGATCCAAAAATAAATGGCCATCTTCTGGATGAGTACTGGATGCAATCCGCTCCATTTCTTCTTCAAGTTCAAAAAATTCTACGAGTGCCAAATTATCTGCACCTTTTTTGCCGATAATTTCTTCCATGATTCTGTTTTCGAAATAAACAGTAAATCCTTCATTGAGCCAGAAATCATTCCATGTTTTATTGGTTACTAGGTTTCCTGACCAGGAATGCGCAAGCTCATGTGCAATTACGGAGACTAAACTTCTGTCCCCGGCGAGAAGCGTTGGATTTGCAAAGGTTAATCTAGGGTTTTCCATACCTCCAAAAGGAAAAGAATACGGTAAAATGAGTAAATCATATTGTTCCCAGGCATACCTGCCATAAAGTTTTTCAGCCGCATTCATCATGTCTGGTAAGTCCACAAATTCGTACATACTTGATGCTAATAGTTCTGGTTCACAATACACGCCGGTATTTTCACTAAGCTTACCATAAACAAGATCTCCTACGGCAAGCGCAATAAGATAGCAAGGAATAGGTTGTTGCATTTCGAAATGATACTTACCCTGCTTATTCTTGTTTTGCGGATTAGTGGCGCTCATGACGGCCATTAAATCATTCGGGACGGTTAAGTCCGCGCTGTATGTAATTCTGTTCGAAGGAGCATCTTGAATGGGGATCCAAGTTCTTGTAAGTATTGCTTGACCCTGAGTATAAAGAAACGGTTTGTTTTTTGAACTTGTTAAGGATGAATCCAGCCAATCAAGAGCGTCTGAGTCTTCTGTAGTTTCATAGTAGATGTTGACATATTTGGTATCAGGTTCTATTTTTACATGAAGGGCTTGGCCAAGTATGGGGTCAATTTCTCCTTTTATTTCATGATTTGTTATTGATTCTTTAGTTTCAGTACCTAATGTTACTTTATTTATTTTTAGACTTTTAATGTCAAATTTAACCTCTTGAAACCCTGGGTTATTTAAATGATGTCTTGCTACGCCTTTCAGTCGCTTATTTTGAAAGTCCACATTAAGATCTAAGTGTAAATGTGTGGTATGAACCTCATCAATATTTGAGAAAGAATGGTTTTGTATTAATGATACATTCGTTTCCTTTTCATTCTTTTGATTGACCTCTGTTTGGCTGCATGCAGCAGATAAAACAAGAAGCAGCATATAGTATCCAATAACACGTTTCATGTCAGTTTATTTAATGAATTTGAGAATCCCAAAGCGTTCCTTTCCTCCGAGTAAGGCATATAGTAGAAGGTTATTTGTTTCCGGATCCAACTTGAACATCTTCGGTACGACAATTGATTTTAGATCCTTTCTTGAAAACAACATGCTTCTTGACTTCATTCCAGATTCGATATCAATTTCTGTAATGGCAGCAACATTTTTTCTTCTTGATAGATTGAAAGAATAGCAGCTACCGTCAGTTTTGATGAATTTACCGTTGTCATTATAATTCTTGAGGTTATCATTAAAAATGAAGAAGAGTTTTTTTCCATTTGTAAATGAGCTGTAAGAGGAAAAAGGCCCACCATCGTTTGTAGAAATTTGGGATTTATTGATTTTTTTTTGCCATTCAAATGAGGCGTTATTGCCGATTTTGAAGGCTATGATGTCGTCATAATAGTAGTAATATATAGTAGATGTAAGTCCTGTTCTGCTATCATAGCTGCTACGTTCTGAGATATAGTATTGTTCTATAGAACCAACGATACCACCATCGTCTAGCATGAAAATGTCTCTAATTTTATAGTTATACAATTCTTGGGCGCGCTTTTTATTTCTTTTTGATCGAAAAGTACTTTTAACATTGAAATTCATATTGATGAAGTCTGTTCTAAAAGGGATAAAGCCCTTGAATAAAATAGAGTCCATACTCATGTCAATGCGAATAATAAAAACCCCTTCAACCTTATGGTTTCTTCTGTTTTCTTCTGGGTCACTGTTTCCGTAAATGCCTGAGAGGGTAAAGTCTCCTTCATCGTTCGAGGACATTGAGATATCATCAATACGTTTATTATCTAAAATTAACGAAAACTCAACGAGCTCATTATCTCTTATTTTGTAGACATGCAGAGCTTTGAAGTTGTCATAGGATTTGGTAAAAAGTTTGTCGTTAGGGCGTTTATGTTCGGTGACTCCAATAAAAAAGTCTCCATTACCGGAAATGTGGTATTCATTAATACTTGTCAAGTTTCCGTTGAGGGGGATTTTATAATCTCCATGATGAATGTCATTTAATTGATTGTCGAGTATCACATATCCATAAGAGTCACTAATCGTTTTTCTACCTGGGATTTCCCAAATGATGCCGATATAATTGTTGTTTTGAGCAGTGATGATTTTAAAGTTAGCTTTTGCATTTAGCTTGGGATTGTTATAGGATGCAACCTTCACGCTTGACCCATCGGGCTTTAGGTCCTGGCTGTAGGGTTGTGCAAATAAAACGAGACTTCCATCTACTTTGTCTGAAAGAAAAATGTAAAGTTGATTGTCAATGTAGTGTGCGGTTTCAAAATTCGCAATCCCTGCGGCGGCTACTTGCTTTATTCGGGACTGATTCGTCTGTACGAGATTGTTGTGATCCACGATTCGGTATGTACCAAATGCGCGTCCACCTGACCAACGTAACGAATAGAAAGACTTGTCTTGTTTGGGTAGTATTTCTAGTAAGGAGCCTGGGGATTTGGTCATTTCGCCCCACGCTAATTCAAAGCTATTATTCTCGTATATGTTTTGAGATAACATGCTATTATTTAGCATATTAATACATATTATAAGAATAATAGATTTATATAACATATTTACTTACCTACCAATTGTATACCAAGATACGTCGTAGGTTCAATTCTTTTTAATTCTTCTTTTAATTCCTGAGATACTTCAAGTGTATCAATGAATGCGTGGACAGAAGATTTGGTTACCTTGTCATGGGTTCGTGTAAGGCCTTTGAGTGCCTCATAAGGTTTTTCAAAACCTTCACGTCTAAGTACGGTTTGAATAGCTTCAGCCACGACAGCCCAATTGTTTTCTAGCTCCAAAGCAATTGCTTGTTCATTTAATACAAGTTTCCCTAATCCCTTAAGCGTTGATTGAAAGGCGATTATAGAGTGGGCTAAGGGAACACCAATTGTTCTTAGGACTGTAGAATCTGTTAAATCTCTTTGAAGTCTTGAAAGTGGGAGTTTTGCAGCCAAATGTTCATACAGCGCATTCGCAATACCGAGGTTACCTTCAGAGTTTTCAAAATCAATCGGATTAACTTTATGCGGCATAGCAGAAGATCCAATTTCACCTGCTTTCAGCTTTTGCTTAAAATAGTCCATTGAAACATAGGTCCATATATCACGGTCCATATCAATCAGTATGGTGTTGATGCGCTTTAACGCGTCAAACAAGCCTGCTGTGTGGTCGTAATGTTCAATTTGTGTTGTGGTTTGACTTCTGTGTACGCCCAGAACAGTGTTAACGAAGTGATTTGAAAAGTTAACCCAGTCAATACTAGGATAGGCAACATGATGTGCATTGAAATTACCTGTTGCGCCTCCAAATTTTGCCGAGAATGGTACGGCAGTTAAGGTGTTTCTTTGTATCTCAAGTCGTTCACGAAAAACTTTAAATTCTTTACCTAGTCTTGTTGGCGAAGCAGCTTGACCATGGGTTCTAGCTAACATGGGAATATCTTTCCAATCGTTTTCGAGCACTTGAATTGAAGCAATTAACTCGTCCAGTAAAGGTAAGTAGACCGCTTGAATGCCTTTCTTCAAAGAGAGCGGAACAGCCGTGTTATTTATGTCTTGCGACGTAAGGCCAAAGTGAATAAATTCGAGATATTGCTCAAGACCCAATTCCGACATCTTCGCCTTCAAAAAGTATTCCACGGCCTTCACATCATGATTCGTTGTTTTCTCAGTTTCCTTGATCCAAAGGGCATCAGTCTCTGAAAAGTTGCGGTATAAATCACGCAATGGTTCGGCTTTCGCTTTGGGAAAATCTTTTAGAGAAGGAAGAGGTATTTCAGTCAATGCAAGAAAGTACTCAACCTCAACAAGAACTCTATAGCGAATCAGGCCGTATTCTGAAAAATACGCCTGAAGTGCTTTGGTTTTTGAATGGTATCTTCCATCCACTGGAGATATTGCCGTTAAAGGAGTGTTGTTCATAGGATTGTAAAAAACAAAGATAATGCTTCCTATTGTATTTTGGGAATGTTTCTTGCGCTTAAACAAAACTTAATTCGGGTGGTTTTATGACAAATGGTTTCGGTAAATTTGAAGTATGACTTTTTCTAAACGTTTTATTCGTTTCAACTGGATAGTTTTAATACTCATCTACCTTGTGGTGATTGCAGGTAGTTTTGTTAGAATTACGGGGAGTGGAATGGGATGTCCAGATTGGCCTAAATGCTTCGGAGAGTGGATTCCTCCCACTAATGCCGAGGCGCTTCCTGATAATTATCGCGAAGCTTACCTTGAAAAAAGAACCAAGAAGGTTGATAAGTTTACAAGATTGCTGAAAACAATTGGAATGGAAAAAACTTCTAATGTTTTGCAAAATGATCCTTCTGTTTATGAAGAAGAGCCTTTTAACGCCCAAAAAACATGGATTGAGTATGTGAATCGTTTATTTGGTTTTCTTGCGGGAAATGCAATGTTATTGGTATTCTTATGGATGTTATTTGCCTACAGAAAATCAAAACTTTTGTGGGTAAGTGCGCTCAATCTTGTTTTAATGGCATTTCAAGCTTGGTTTGGTTCAATTGTAGTGGCGACGAACCTTGTCCCTTGGACGATTACCATACATATGTTCATGGCGCTTTTGATAATCGGTATCCAAATTTACTTTACCATTGTTGCTTCCGGAAAGGAGCTCGTTTTTCAAAGGTTTAGTATTCCAAATTGGATGCTTGTAATGTTATGGATAGTTTTTGTGATTACCTTTTACCAAATGTTTCTCGGTACTCAGGTTCGGGAAGGTATTGATCTATTGATTAAAAAAGGAGTTGGTCAAGAGGCATGGACAGAAGGTGTTGGGCTTCCGTTTTACATCCATCGCAGCTTTTCATGGCTTGTTTTGGTTTTACTTTGCGTAATCTTTTGGTTCAATGAAAAAGGACAGCGTCTAGGTGCTATTCGCCTTTCATTCGTTGTGCTAGCAATGGAGTTGTTCTCAGGTGTATTGTTGGCTCACGTTGATATGCCTGGGCTCGTTAGAACGGCGCATTTGTTATTTGCTTCAGTGCTCTTCGGCGTATTGTGTTGGTTTTTGTTTCAAGCGAAGGCCAAAAAAGCTCAAGTACCTTAAATTTTAATTCATGAATTATGAAAAAAGTATATCTCATTTTGTGTATTCTCGGAATCGTTTTGCCTTATTACCATCTAATTAATTTTCTGATTGAGAACAAGGGAAGTATGGATGGTTTCTTTGCCCAGCTCTTTGCGACGCATCCTATGGCTATGATTTCAATGGATATTACCGTTGCAGCGAGTGCTTTTTCAGTCTTTCTCATTCACAAATGGAGAACTAAGAAGTTAAATATCGCTAAGTATATCGTCTGTTTATTCATGGTAGGATTTTCTCTTGCATTACCGTTGTATTTGTACGACAATTTCGGAAAAGAAGATTAGTATTAAATGAATATTTTATTATTTTTGCACCCTTGATGATGGTTTTCCATCGGGTCCTATAGCTCAGTTGGTTAGAGCACCTGACTCATAATCAGGGGGTCCAAGGTTCGAGCCCTTGTGGGACCACTCCTAAAACCCTTTACTAGGAATAGTTCAGGGTTTTTTCTTTTTCTTTTTTTGAATCATGTAAAGCTTTATAAGGACATGTGTAATGTGTATATTTTGAATTAGTAATAACACATTTATCAAAGAGATTAGTTTTAAATTGACTCCTTGTTTTTTTGTCTAAGTCAAAGATTTTCAGGATTTTTAGGTCTAAATTTTTCCTAAATGAAACACTTTTTCCTTAGCCTCGCGCTTTCTTCTATTGCATTCCTTTCCTATGCTCAAACCGCATTTTCAGATTACCAAGACGGTAAGGTGATTTTTGAGATACCTTCTTCCATGAAAATGTTTAAAACATTTCAGGGTGTTCTTGAAGGTAAAGACAACCCCTTTTTAGGTTCTAATTTTACAGAATTTGGAATCTTTGAGGTGGTTCAACTCCATCCAAATATAAAGGATGAAAAATTGTTACGCACTTATGAAATTCGATTTTCGGAATTTTATAAAGTAAATGAACTCCTTTTAAAAGTCAAGGAAACTATTGATGTAGTGTATGTTGAGAAAAAAGAACTTCATAAGACTTTTTTAACCCCTAATGATACTTACTTTACAAATTCATTCAACAATGGTATGTGGTGTTTGTATCAAGTGAATGCGCCTCAAGCGTGGGATATCTCCACCGGAGATGCGAATATCGTTGTAGCGGTAACTGACAACGCTATACAAGTTAATCATCCAGATTTGGTGAATAAAATTGTGCCAGGAAGAGATGTAGTCGATAATGATAATGATCCTTCTCCTTGTGGTGGTAATGATGGATTCCATGGTTCTCATGTCTCGGGGACTGTTGGTGCAGAAACCAATAACAATCTGGGTGTTGCCTCTTTGGGTTATAACATAAGCGTAATGCCAATAAAAATTGGAAATTGTTCCACAGGTGCTCTTACAGGAGGTTACGATGGGATTATTTGGGCTGCTGATAACGGAGCTGACGCCATAAATATGTCTTGGGGTGGTGGCGGAGTATCTACCTACGGGCAAAATGTTTGTAATTATGCATGGAATGCAGGTGTTATACTTATAGCAGCGGCAGGAAATGACAATACCAACCAACAGTTTTATCCGGCAGCGTATGAAAATGTGGTAAGTGTAGCTGCGACAACAAACGGTGATGCAAAATCTAGTTTCTCACAATATGGAACATGGATTGATGTTGCTGCGCCAGGTTCTCAAATATTGAGTACAAACGAAGGGACATCCTATCAAATGTCACAAGGAACATCTATGGCTTCGCCAATGGTAGCTAGCCTTGTTGGATTAATGTTATCTCATGCACCTTCAGCAACGCCGCAGGATATTATAGATTGTCTGCTATCTTCAGCTGATAATATTGATGCTGCAAATGGAAATTATCTAGGACAGTTGGGTTCAGGAAGAATAAATGCCGAAGAAGCCCTTATTTGTTTAAGTGCCTTTACCTATAGTCTTGACGCCGGAATAACGGGGATTTTGAATCCTGAAGGGTCGCTTTGTACTGCTACGGTCAACCCTGAGTTTGAGCTTCGTAATTATGGTTCGCAAACTCTTAATTCAGTAACCTTGACCTATCAATATGATGGCGGTGCTTCACAAACCATTAATTGGACAGGTAGTTTATCTCAAGGTGGTACGGAAATCATACAGCTTCCTGCACAAACGTTAGGCACTGGACCACACACACTTACCGTATCCTGTACAAGTCCAAACGGAGGTTCTGACCAAAATGCTTCAAATAATTCACAATCTTCAGCATTTAATATTATTCCATCTGGTCAGATTGTTACTGTTGAAATAGTTACCGATTGCTGGGGTTCTGAAACACAATGGACAATAACAGATCCTGCCTCATCTGAGGTTGTAGCCAATGGAGGTCCTTACACTGATATTACAGGAGGTGAAGTATACCAAAGCGAGGTTTGTTTGGCGGCAGGATGCTATGAATTTACGATAACGGATGCTTATGGAGATGGTATGTATGGAAGTCAATATGGCTCTTGTTCTGTTGATGGAACATACAATCTTTCACAGTCAAATGGAACAGTTGTAGCCTCCATCCTTGCGGCGAACTCTGACTTTGGAGATGAGGAGGTAAATCCATTTTGCGTGGTTTCTAATTTAGGTTATGATATTGGAGTGAGTGATATTAGTTATCCTAAAGGCACAATCTGTAATCCTTCTGTTGAGGCGCAAGTTGAAGTGTTCAACTACGGCGCATCTGCTCTGTCGTCTTTTGATATTTCTTATGATTTTGGTCTTGGTATCGATGTAATCAACTATCAAGGCTCACTGGCGCCAGGTACCTCAGTGATTGTTTTACTTCCCGTGGTTAATGTTGCGGGAGGAGCAAATTCCTTAGAGGTGACAGTTTCTAATCCGGATGGTAATACTGATGAAAATGGGATTAATGACCTGATGTCTACTTCGTTTTATGTTTATGACAGCTATCAAGGTCTACCTTTTACTGAAAACTTTGAAAGTAATAGTTTTGTAACCAATGACTGGTACTTGACAAATAGTGACAACGACATCACCTGGGAAATCGTTACTGTAGATGGAACTACCCCAGGAAATAAAGCCGCAAAAATAGATTTCTTTAATTATTCTAATGGTGGTGAACGTGACGGATTCCAAACTGCACCTTTTGATTTTGGGGCTTACACAAATATTCAAATGACTTTCGAGCATGCCTTTAGAAGGTATAATCAAGAGTCGAGAGATTCTTTGGCAATAATGATCTCTACCGACTGTGGTGAAAGTTTTTCATACCTAGGAAGTTATGCAGAGGATGGGACAGGATCTTTTGCTACAGCATATACATCTGATGTTGAGTTTGTTCCCGCGACAGGCGATTGGTGTATGGGTGAAGTTGGTTCAGATTGTTTAACCATTGATTTGAATGCCTATTCTGGGATGGCGGGTGTAATTATCAGATTTGAATCCGTTAATAATGGTATTGCGGGTAACAATTTGTTTATCGACAATATTAATATTTCGGGAGACCAGACATCGAGTCCTCCGACTGCTAACTTTAATGGGGCTGCTACTTTGTGCCTCGGAGATCTTATTCAATTTGACAATAATTCTTTAGGAGCGACATCACAAACATGGGACTTCGGAGATGGGAATTCAAGTTCTGCTATGAATCCGACACACGAATATACAAGTGCTGGTAACTTTACGGTTCAACTCACAGTAACTAATAACTTTGGAACGGACACCTATTCTCAAAATGTCTCAGTAAGTGAGATACCTACAGTGGAAATCACCTCTCCTTTTAGTAACGTGTGCAATACAGCAGGTGGATTTAGTTTGAGTGCAACCCCATTGGGTGGTTCCTTCTCAGGGCCTGGGGTGAGTGGCTCTACTTTTACGCCCTCTAATGCAGGCGTTGGTTCGCATGTAGTAAGCTATTCTTACACAAATGGTAGTGGTTGTAGTGCATCTTCATCACTAACAATTGTTGTTGATAACTGTGCAAATTTAATGCAACCTGAACTTGAAGCGATTGTGCTTTATCCAAACCCTAATAAGGGTAGCTTTACCGTCGATGGCCTTCCTGAAACAGGAAGTATATTTGTATATACGGTCGAAGGAAAACTTGTTACTTATCATCGAATTGAGGGTCAGACGCAAATCATAAATCTGAGCAGGCCGATACCTGGCATATATAGAGTTCAGATTCAAACCCCTCAGGGTGATAGGATTTTTAAAATGATTATATCGTAATTAAGAAAAGAGGCTCAGGCCTCTTTTTTATGGCTTATAAAGTTTTTTTCTGATACGCTTGGTTGGGCTATATAGGATACCAATATAAATACCACTTGGTCCATGAAAATTATATTTTGTGCACTCAGAATTCTTGCGATTATTTAAATCAACGGATAAAACATTTAATCCTTTTAGGTCGAATATTTCAAGGTCTTTCAACTCTTCATCTTGTGAACAAAACTCTACGTAGTTTTCTTTTATTTGTAAATTGGTTTCGATAGCCTCGGTCTGAAGTCCAACCGTTGAAAGGTTTTGAATTTCAATGTCAGTTTGTATACTGCATCCAATAGAATCATAGACGACAAGGGTGTAGGTGCCGTAACTCAAATCATTTACATTTGACGCAACGGTATCTTCATTAAGTAAATATGTGTACGGTGGATTGCCTCCAAACATATATATTGAAATTGAACCAAGTGCTTCGTTGGTATAAGGCGAAGACGTATACTGTACATTCAAAGGTTCAATACTTCCAATAGTAAACGCCCCTTCATAGAGACACATATTTTCTGTGTAGAAGATGTAGGTATAAGAATCTTCACTCAATCCATTTACAGCAAAACCTGACGCTCCATTTGACCATTCGACAGAGTCAATGATGGATAGATCCGCGAAATTAAGCTCTGCAGCACCTGAGCTTGGCTCATTACAAGATGTTGGAGTCGTAATTATTTGGAACAATGGTTCAGCTTCAATTTCAACGATCAAATCATTGGAGTGATATAAAGTATCTCCTGTTATGTTGAACGCTTCAAAAGAATATACCCCCGGGGTATTTATTGTAATACTGGAGTCTTGGGAGCCTGTGCTCCAGTCGTAAGCGTTAAAGCTTCCTGCGGACAAGACAATGCTATCTCCCTGGCAGAGTAGGAGAGAGTCTGTATTTTCGATAAGCTGAAATGCTACAATGGCGAATGACTCTTCTTGTATGATTATTGATTGATTTACTGGTATTGCATACCTTTTAGCAATAAGACCACTTGGGAATTTTACAAAAATAGAATCAATAATTTCGGCACTTCCTGCACCGAAGATTTTATGTTGAGAATTTTGAGCACAGAGTTGCTCTCCACAGAATACAGTTTGAAGTTGTTGTATTCCCTCTACGAATACTCTTATTTCCGCTCCAATCGCCATTCTATTTGAAGTGGTTCCTTCGGGCGTTATTTTAATATAATTATTCGCGTTGCTGCTATTTAAAAGGATATTTGGTGCAATATCTTGGTTTAAGACAACAACGTCATAGAACCCATCATTGTTAATATCTCCTTTGAGCGGACAGAACGAAACTGTGGTGACATCTCCGACAATTGAGTCATTTATTTTGGTGAAGCTTGTTCCGCTGTTATTTTCATAAAGAATGGAGTGTGTTGGAGTACCGCTATTATTTATTGTGTTCCCTGTTGCGATATAAAGATCCTCAAACATGTCATTATTGTAATCGACCCAAAGTGCACCCCATCCAAAGTCATTGATTGACATATCATAAGTGGGAGCTTTGTCTGTAAAAGATATTCCGTTATTATTTTCAAAAAGTTTGTAGTGAAAAGGTCCCTCACCTGATAAGGAACTTATGCCAAAGTCAGTGACGAAAATATCTTGAAATCCATCGTTATTGTAGTCGGAAACTGATGAGGTCATTGGGTTTTGACCCTCGTTAGAAACCCCCACCGCCTCTCCTACGTCAATAAATTGAAGTTCAGATGAACCCGTTGTAGTATTTTTGTAGAGGGCATCTACACCCACAGCCCTGTCGTTAATGACATGTAAGTCTGTTTTATCATCATTATTAAAGTCAAACCATACTCCGATAAATGAGGGTTGTGTATCGTTGTCAATATCGAGTTGCATTGAGCGCTCAATAAAGGTTCCATCTCCTTGGTTCTGGAAATACATATTGTGACCGTCCCCTGCGGGGTCAGAGTAGTCTGCAATGTATAGGTCAAGATCATTGTCTTTATCGGGATCCGCAAAGCTGAATCCAAAGGGATGATTTACCGAAGGGTATATTCCTGAAGAAATACTCACATCTTCAAAATTAAAACTGCCCAAATTTCTGTATAAACTTACACCGAAGTCGTCATAAGAGATACAAAGATCAAGATTCCCATCGTTATCATAGTCAACCCAACAAATTTGTCTCACATCACCTTCGCTCTTTAACATTGAAGGGATTTTCTGAAACTGCCCCTGATTGTTTTTATAAAAAATAATCGAATCGTTGTGCATCGGATAGGTGATGTCATCCCAACCATCTTCATCAAAGTCATAAAATGACATTCCATTAGCGTTCGTGAGCTGAAAATTTTGAAAATCAGTGATTTCTTGGTCTGCAGCGATATCTGTTAGATGTTGACACATAGCCTTGGAAGTCAGTAGTAATAGTATACTAAAAATAACGTGTCTAATCATAGTATTATGAGTCTTAGCGTTTCTTTACAGATTTTTACAATGTAAACTCCCGAGTCAAGTTGCGTGGAAATAATTTGTGACGCATTATTATTTGCTTCAACTTTTATTTTCTTCAAGAGTTTTCCTGAGCTATTGTAGATCTGAACGTCTTTGTCATAATATTCCTTAGGAATATTTACCAAAGTAATCTTTTGTCCTGATGTAGTGATGTTAGGATTGAGTGAAATGGGTTTGATCTTATTGGCGGAAATATCGAGGGTTCCTTGAATCGTAATAAAGTCCTCCTCTTGGAATTCAATTAATAAATTCCCTGCAAGGTCCGTGCCTTCTGATATTTCAATGGCATGTATTTGTTCTGTGGCTCCTGCGGAACTCAATAAAAAGGAAACAACAAGGGAATCATTATCAATCCATTCGTAGTTATTTTGATTTAATTCTGCTGGTAAAGATATTATGGGGTTATAAATGACCGAAATACTTGTGGCGACATCCATGGCCTCGTCGAATAGAAGCGATACATCTAACCAGTTGTCGATGGCATTTAAAGACGTTGTATTTGCATTGAGTCCGATGATTTTTGGGTTTTTTGTATCAAGTTCCACAAATAAAGGGTTGCTCTGATTCAATTGCGTGTTCTGCGATTTATCCCTTCCTAAAGAAATTTTCAAGTCGATACTGTCTTCTTCAATATTTTGGTCATTGATCTGAAAATAAGCTCTATAATTTATTGAATCTAAGAAGTAGCTTTCTGATAGGTCATACTGAATCGATGCGTTTAGGTTTACGATGCCTTCGTGGTAAACGAGTGGCTTAAATTCGACATCCATAACTTCGTTGAATCCAATATCAATATAATATAACTGATTTCCGAGCATTTGGTCGGAAATCATATCTGTTGTAGCGATTGTTGTTAAAACTATTGGGTTTTTTAAATCAGATTCAATTTGATTAAGGTATAAACTATCGATAATGCGATTCCCATTTCTATCATATGCACTTACACAGGACAGGTCCAGATGTATGAAATCATTTGTATCAGGTAATGC
Source organism: Crocinitomicaceae bacterium (assembly GCA_029251865.1). Lineage (GTDB taxonomy): Bacteria > Bacteroidota > Bacteroidia > Flavobacteriales_D > Crocinitomicaceae > UBA952. The sequence goes on from JAQXCN010000037.1 coordinate 42,050, forward strand.
CCAAATCTCAGCTTCAAAGGTCGTGGAATCAAGCCATAGACTCTGAAAAGGATTCATTACCAGACTATTGTATGACTCTGAATTATTTTCAAATAAAACTTCAGGAGGTATTCCAATATCCATGGTTTCATCGAAGGTTAAGAGTGTCGTGAAAATGGAGTTATTGTTTAAGTCATCAATATTAATGAGTGTGTCTGAAATATTAATATTTGAAATACTTGGGTTTCTCGTGTCTATTTCTATCGTTTCAATAGGTACTGAATTGGATAAGGGATTTCCATGAATATCTTTGATATTGTTGATTTCAAAATGAACTACTTCAATTTCTTCGTTAAAGTCTATGAGGTTCAAGTATGCCTTATGTGATATTGAACTCAACCAAACTGAATTATTTAAGTCTGCAATCAAGGTTTGATTTATATAATTCTCACCAAAAAAATCAATTTGTGGCATCTCGTTCGTCATGCAAGGTTCGCTCATCAAGAGCGTTGCTGAAATACTTTCATTAATATGCGTGTCGGTTAGTATGTCTACATTGGGGTTAAGGCTAAGTATTTTTGGGCGTTTTGTATCTATAATTAAATAGTCTTGAAGAATTATTGTTTCTAAGGCAATACCTTGGTTTGATTCTATATTTTGAATTCTAATAAGGGAACTGAATTGTTCAAGAATTTCAGTGCCTACGCCCATTTCAACTTGAAAGTGAGCGGAATCTATCCAAGTAATGCTATTGACCGTGATAAGTTGACTCAGATTTGCGGGAACCAAAGTAATGATGGGTTGATTGCTGGTATTCATGTTTCTATTAAAGTAGCAGTCCAATGCAATGGTCTGACCGAAATCGAAAGAATTAATAATGGTATCACTTATGCTTGTTGCAATGAGTGATGGGTTGGAAATGGCGAAAAGAGAATCTGCTTTTTGAAAACCATTTTGACCAATGAGTGTGCCTATATTTCTGCCTGGGATATCATCTATAGGAGGATGTATACCTCCCCATATTCTACTGAGGCTGCATTGGTCTGCTGCATCTCTATATGTAGCCCATTGAAGTCTAACTTCGGTACTCGGGCCCTCCTCAAATTGTAAAAAATCATTTTCATCGGCAACAAATTCACCAAGTCCACCTGGGAAGTATGCGGAGCCTGTTATATATTCTAAAATACCAGCAGCAGCTCTTGAAAAGGTGGAATGTCCTGAGACAAAACCTGAAAACGGAGGCGTAACAAAGGTGGGGCGCTGGTATGGCCACCAATTTTCACCAAGAATCCAACCAACACCAGCAACATCAACTTCAGGATCGTCTATAAAATCATGTCCTTTCCAAGTGTATAGTTTTATTTTATTCAAGTGTTCAAAATTTTGACCTACAAGAGGGTCAAGGGAATCTACAAGCGCAATATAATTTTCGAGTAAAGGAATTCCATTGGTGTTGTAATTTGGTAAAAGGGGGTCAGTACTTTGACCATTAGAGGCCATGTAGCGAATTGAGGATACTGGTCGAATATAATCATAGTATCCCTTGAGGCTCCACGCTGCTATTGCGGCATCATGCATTGTGCCACCAAGAGTAAGATGGGCTTTTAAGTCGTATTCTAATTGGGATAACTCAGGACCTTGACCTTGCCAGCTTCTTTCAAATGTGGGTTGGTCAGAAACATAATGAAAAATTTCAAACCAATGTCCTGGAGGTGTTTCGGAATCAATACCATCAGCCCAAAATTCCGCAAGAACACGTGCGTAGTCTGCCCTTGGTACGATTTGAGGTTCATAGGGCTCACCTGTTATAGGATTTGTAGTGTGGCCTTGAGATGGGTCCCCTCCCTCTGTTAAGTTGTAAAATTGAATGTAACTTAAAGAGTCTGTTGGATACCAAGAGTTGTTGCCTATGGAAGCAGGCGAAATATCCCAACTCACTCCGTCATTTGGGTCAAGGTGAGACTGCCAAATACTGACCAACGAATGATTCCATTTATAGAATGATTCCCAATCAGAGCTGTCATCTATATTCAGGAATGAAGGCTGAACAGAATCAAAATACACCTTATACCAATCGCCATCTCTGAAATTCATATTGCTCATTGATGGCTTCAGAGCAAATGGACTTACATTTCCCCACTCAGGTGAAAGAAAGGGTAAGGTGTTATCAACTAAATTTCCTGATTGATCAATTGTCGAATCCAGTGTCAATGTTTGCCAGCGGTTTGGGTCAATAATATCAGGATTTCCGGGCTCACTCATAATGAGGGGAGGATTAATAGAGGTGTAAAACGTATTTTCAAATTCAAGCAGTTCATTCGAGCCGTCATTTAGTCCATAATTGATTATTTCTTGTGCAATGAAGTTTCCGAGTTCAGCAGGTCCACCATTTTCATAATCTAAATTGATATTATTTACACTATAACCATTTGCAATCATAGCGTTGTACATTAAGATATATGTAGCGTTATAGTCTGGCGAGCTATGATAACGGTTTTTTATAAAGTAAAAGGAGGCATATGATATCGTTTCTTTGATTGCCTCATTGAGTTCAAGCGGAGTATTAATGCCTTCAAATGGACTGATATAATTATCAAGTGTATCGCCTATGAGATAAGTTTCATGTTCAGGTTGATATATAGCCCATGCATCATACGCAGCGATTGAATGATGGTATAAATTTCGTGCATGAACTGTTGGTCGGGCAAAATCATTTCTAATGGCTTCAAGTAAAATCTCATTCCATTCTCGAGCTACTGATACTTGCGTGTAGAGCGAAGGGGCAGCAAACATCATGAATGTGTAAATTGCTGATAATCTGACAATTGAGAAGTTGAGTTTCATAGTTTAGCGCACATAAGTTAGGTATTTTTTTTAGTTATTTCTTTAAAAAAGTATTTAAAACCTCTTCTACCTAAATGAATTTAGGTTTAATTCATAAGAATTAAAGCCTAGATGAGTAGGGCTATTAATTAGGTTAGTAAGTCTTGTTTTTTAATTATTAATTGCGCTATTCCATGGTAATATTGATATTTGTAGCCAAACAATTAATTAGAAAAGAATAATGGATTCACAATTTATTTTAATGCTTGGAAGCAATGGTTTTAATTTTAAGGAAATTGGAGTGGCATCTATGGTTCTTTTTGCAGTAATTGATATCGTTGGAAACATTCCTTTAATCATTGCTTTAAAAGAGAGGACAGGCCGTATTTATCCATTGAGAACAGCTTCTGTTTCCTTATTTATTTTGATTGGTTTTTTATTTGTTGGTGAAAGTATTTTGGGTTTAATCGGGGTAGGTATTAACGAATTTGCCGTTGCTGGTTCTTTCGTGTTGTTTTTCATGGCGCTTGAAATGATTTTGGGTGTCGAGATTTTTAAGGACAATGGTGAAGGGTCGAAAAAAGTAGCTTCTGTTGTTCCTCTCGCGTTTCCGATGATAGCAGGAGCGGGAACCATGACCTCATTAATCTCATTACGTGCTGAGTTTGAATTGGTAAATATTTTAATTGCTATTCTTTTAAATATTTTGGTAGTTTGGATTGTTTTAAAACTTACAGCGACCATTGAGCGCATTATTGGTTCAACTGGTATTGCAATTCTTAAAAAAGTCTTTGGGATTATTCTATTGGCAATAGCTATAAAGCTTTTCAGCAGTAATATACGAGAGCTTTTCTAATATGAAATGATGTTGCTCGAGATTTAGAGTATTTATTCAATAACTAATTATTTTCTTTGGCGTGATACTTGATGTATTTAAAACAATGAAATCTTTGTTTTTAACATCTTCGGTCACAAAATGGTCTTTTGCTTTGGCAGCAGTGGTTTTCTCGTATTTTGGATTGCCGGACACCAAGCGCGCATACATCTCCAATGGAATCAAAGATAAATTCATTTCGTATTTGAACATTAATGCGGTCTCTACTTTTCAGAGAAAAAAGGAGAGATTCTTACCGGATTTTTCAAATGTAGATGCGGAAACCACCTATTATTTCAATAAGATTGTACGTTTTTCTGAAAAGAGGCCCTTTCATAAAGGGCCCGTTTTGCGGTGGAATAAAGATATTAAGATTTATGCTTCGGGTGATATAAGTAAAGCCAATAAAAAAGAAATGGTTCGGGTGATTATCGCGCTCAATCGATTAATAAAGCCAATTAAAATAACTTTAGTGCAGAGGCCTGAGATGGCAAATTCATTTATCTATTTTGGTGCAATTGATGCCTATAATAAAAGTCCGCTCACTTCAAAGAAACTCAACGACACCTACTTTGGTCATTTTCATATTAAGATATTTCAGCAAGAAATTCAGCAATCAAATATTTACATAAACACGTCAGAAACCTCCGAAAAAAGACAAAAGCATATTATCAGAGAAGAACTCACGCAGTCTTTAGGACTCATAAATGATGCTTATGATTATCCAGAAAGTATTTTTTATCAAGGCTACTCAGAAACAAAAGAATTCACATTATTAGATCGCAAACTCATCGGGTTACTCTACCAAGATTGAGTTTTAAACAAGCCAGGAACCACCTACGGATATTACATTTTTCAGTGCGAGATAAGATTCGTGGGTTTCTTCACTTATGCCTCCTGTTGGACAAAACATAATACTCGGAAATACATTCCCGTATGTTTTTAGCGCTTTAAGATCTCCAAAAAGATTGGCTGGAAAAAATTTAAAGGTATCCCAGCCCTGCTGCATGCCTAATATGATTTCACTTGGTGTTGCAATTCCAGGAATAAAAGGTATTCCGCTAGTATTAAATGCATCCGCAAGTGTTTCATTAATACCGGGACTAACCATAAAGTGAACGCCAATATTTTTTGCTTTTTCAATTTGAGCTTTTGAAACTACGGTACCAATTCCTACATCAAAACCCTCAGTATTAAGTGAGATTGCCTTTTCAATACATTCAAATGCGCAATCATTTCTTAGTGTTATCTCAATACAGTGTATTCCCTGCTCAATTAATTTTGCAATTGTGGGTTCCACATCTTCAACGCTGTCGAATGAAACTACAGGGATTACAGCGTGTTTACCGAGTGTTTCTCTTATATTATTTTGTTTCATTTTCAATTATAATTGTAAAATCAGTACTCAATGGGTTTAAGGCATTATACAGGTCTGCTATACGTTGTTTCGGCCCCGCTTGGTTGCAAAAATGAAGTAAATTTACGCTTCTTTCTTGTAGCTTTTGCTTTGGAAACAATCTTTCTTTCAGTTTGCTAATTTTTTTGACTTGGCTTTCAAAGCTATTCTTCTTGGCTTTCTCAATTTTCACTTGTAAAGTGTTGTTTAGCTTATCAAGTTTGTTGAGTTCGGCTCCAATCCATGACTTCATTCCATTATCCTGTTGTATGGCGTTATGGTATAATTCTCGGATGCTCGCTTGGTGCTTTTCTATAGTTATTTTATCTATTGGGTTTGGGTCGGCTTTGTTAATCACTTGTTTTTCAAGTGCTGTCGTTGATTGAAGTAGGTCGTCTGGCCGCAATCCTACTTGATAAATAGTTTTTGCTGAAGCTTTATCAATCCATAAAATATTTGAACGCATCTGAAGCATCGGGTAGGGAATAGAAGATCTTTTAAAGATGTTTTTAAGCTGTGTCCAATATTTTAATTCCGCCATTCCGCCTACGTAGCATAGGTTTGGTAAGATTACCTCTTGATAGAGTGGTCGTAGTGCTACATTTGGAGAAAAACGCTCTGGAGCGTTATCAACAAGCTCTAGTAATTCCTTTTCACGGAGCTTAAGATTTCCTAATAGATACGTATCTTTTTCTTTCACGATTCTCTTTCTTTCACCTCCATGCATGTAAAAAAGATTGATCTCTCTCGAGTGAATTTGTGGTTTCCTGTTTTTCGATTTGAGTAAAGTATTTGTATTCTCAATGCATTGATTTGAAAATTGCTCTACCAATTCTTTGGTAAAGTGAGGTTTCATTGTTGATTTAAGTTCTTTTTGATTTGCATCGAGAACAACCAATCCTCGATCCCCAAATAAATAGTGGAGCCAACTCCGAAATGCATTTCCGTAATTATCGCCCTTCATTGCCTTGAGGTAGCATTCAATTTCTTTCTCCCCTCTAAAAAGTTCAAGAAGTTCATTTTGAACAGTAGAAATATTTTGCGTACTGTATTCTCCTACTGCACCTTCTTGTTTATGGTCCCAGGTAAGTGTTTTGTTGAAAACACTTAGACTTTCAATTTCAAGACTATCATGGTCCTCAGATGCCATCCAAAACACCGGCACGAAATGATTTGAAGGGTACTGTTTCTTTAAGTCTTCGCAGAGTTTTATCACGTGAAGTATCTTGATAAAGAAATAGAGTGGACCGCCATAAAGACAAATCTGATGCCCGGTTGTTATCGTAAAGGTGCTATTTTCTTTTAAAAGATTTATGTTTTTTATTACCGCTTCTTTATTATCAATCTCTCGATAATTTTCTTCTAGTGTTTTTGATATTAGCGCTCTTTTTGTTTGATCAAAACTTTCCTTTTTAAGATCGATTTGGTTTTTGATATTAGCGCTGCTGAAGGGCAATCCAATCAAGTCCTGCAGCTCGGATTGATTATAGATAAGGTCTAATTCTTCATTTGAGAAGAGGTTCAGGTTTTTTCGTGATAGCGCAATAGTTTCAATCATGATCGCTAATTAAATTTTATAGATTTAGAGGGGTCTATTCGAGCAATAACATAGCTAGGAATTAATAAACTTGCCATACAGGTTACAAAGGTGATCAGGTTAATAATTAGTACAGCGCCAAAAGATAAATCTATAGGCACATGTGACAAATAATAAACACTTGAGTCTAACTTAATTAGTTCGAATTTGTTTTGGATATAACAAAGACTCAATCCAATGATGTTTCCAATTACCATGGCTTTTAAAATGAGTGCGCCAGTTTGAAATAAGAAGATTTTACGAATACTCCAATTGGTAGCACCAAGGGCTTTTAGTATGCCAATAAAATTACTTCTTACAACAATCATTACTAACAACACCGAACCTATATTAACTATTCCGATAAGTATCATTAATGATATGATTATAAATACATTAGTGTCTAGAAAACCTAACCAGGAAAAGATATCGCTTTCTGAATTTAATACTGATATACTTTGTAGTTGTTCGCCGTGTTCGTTTGGCTTGAGTATGATAGCATCTTGTATTTTTGAATGAATATCTTCAAGTTGGTTCCATTCATTAATCTGAATTTCGAAACCAGAAACGAAATGTGTTGCTCCTTTATTAAGGTCGTTGAAATCACAAAGTTCTTGAACTTTATTTAAAGGTGCAAAAACAACTTGATTGTCTAACTTATCTATACCAGTTTCGAAGATCCCCACTATTTTGAATCGTTGCATTAACGAACGGTTTTTAACAAAGAATATGGCGATGTCATCTTCAAGTTTAAATTGTAGGTCTCGGCATGTTTGCACTGAGACAAGAACTTCGTTGTCTTTGTTTTTGAAATCTGGAATCCTGCCTTGTTTTAGAATACTTGTTAAAAATGATTTGGGATACTGTTCATTAATCCCTTTGAGAACTACACCGTTTACCTCTTTTTTTGTCACTTGCTGTGCTGATTCTAGTCCATCCGAAGATTGTATGAAATTTTCTGATCGAATTAGAGCAGGCTTGTAAAGGACAGGAGCAATATATTTTACGCCCTCAATTTCCTTTAGGGTATCTATTATAACTTGGGATTCGTTAATTGGATCGGCCTCGTAGATGTTTTCATTTCCGGCTTTAATTAGGAATATCGGAGCATTGAAGCCAACTATTTTTTCCCTGATTTCATTTTGGAAACCATGTACCGTTGCTAATGTGATTAGATTGACAATTATTGTTAGTGCAACACTAATTAATGAAATACGAAGTATAGGTCTAGAAACTTTTATACCTTTCTCCTTAGTTTTAAGAACTTTGTTTGCTATGAAATATTCGAACGACACGTTGCGGTTATTACTTTTTCAAAAATACATAAAGCTATCGGGTCTTGTGTTCTTTTTTGTGTTTTTACTTTTTTCATGCCAATCCCATCAAGAAACGGACAAAAACATCATACAATTTCATGTTAGTCAGACGGAAAAGGATTCTTCCCTGTATTTAGGTATCGATCGAATGGACAGTCTAGTGGCGCTTTTGGCAGGAAAGAGTATTGCAATTGTAGGGAACCAGACCTCGGTACTTAAGGATTCTATTCATTTGGTCGATACTTTAATTGCCAGAAATATTGATGTTATCAAGGTTTTTTCTCCCGAGCACGGTTTTCGAGGAAAAGGAAGTGCAGGTCAGAAAATTGATAACTCGATGGATGCTAAAACGGGAATACCGATAATATCACTATACGGGTCCCACAAGAAGCCCAGCAAATCGGATATGTCAGGGGTATCCTTGGTTGTTTTTGATATTCAAGATGTTGGTGTGAGGTTTTATACTTACATCTCAACCCTACATTATGTGATGGAAGCATGCGCTGAGTATAACATTCCAATTGTCGTTTTAGATCGACCAAATCCAAATGGCGATTATATTGATGGTCCCGTTCTTGAAATGGAGCATAGAAGTTTTGTTGGAATGCATCCAGTACCTGTAGTTCACGGAATGACAATTGGTGAATATGCCTTAATGATCAATGGTGAAAACTGGTTGAAGGATAGCTTGCAGTGCGATTTAAAGGTGCTTTGGTGTCTGAATTATAGCCATAATATGAAGTATTCATTACCTGTGGCTCCTTCACCAAACTTACGCTCCGATATAGCGGTGAGATTATATCCAAGTCTCTGTTTTTTTGAAGGGACAACTGTAAGTGTAGGAAGAGGTACTGCTCAGCCTTTTGAGCTTTATGGTCACCCTAATCTCGAAAAGTCTGTATTTCGTTTTAAGCCGAAGTCACAAGCAGGGGCGGTCTATCCAAAGCATCAAAATATAGAATGTGGAGGCGTTTACTTGGGGGACGAGCCCATGACTTCAAGATTTTCCTTGGCTTATCTTCTTGAAGCTATTCGTGAACTTGGAGATCCAGTTTCAACAATTAACAGAAAAAAGTTTTTTATCTTACTTTCGGGGACAGAAAAGCTTTATAATCAAATTATAAAAGGTCTTTCAGAAGAAAAAATACGGAAGACATGGGCAGCAGACCTTAAGGCCTATCAGAAAATGAGAACGAAATATCTTCAGTACAACTAACGCAGAGACTCCTGGCTTTTTTCTACTTTTTCTTTCATGTCCTGCTGATAGCTCTCTAGTGTTTTTGAGACATCTGCATCAAATGCGCCTATGATACGAGCCGCAAGAATACCTGCATTTTTAGCTCCGTTCAAAGCGACAGTTGCTACGGGAATTCCATTTGGCATTTGTAAAATACTAAGGATTGAATCCCATCCATCAATAGAATTTGACGATTTAACGGGCACGCCAATTACCGGCAAGGTTGTAAGGGAAGCTGTCATGCCAGGTAGATGCGCTGCACCTCCAGCACCTGCGATAATTACTTTTAAACCTCTTTGGGAAGCCGCTTTCGCATAGCTCACCATTTTTTCTGGTGTTCGGTGTGCAGAAACAATTTCAACTTCAGTTCCAATACCAAATTCTTTAAGAATGTCTATGGCTCCTTTCATAACGGGTAGATCAGAAGCACTTCCCATTATAATTCCAACACTAACTTTTTTCATTTTTTCTTGGTGTTCTTTGGTTCGTAATTTATCGTGTTTTCAATATCTGTCATCATTTGATCCATCGGAAGTTGAATTTCCTCTTCAGTTTCTTTGATTAGTTCATTCAAATTTAAATCATTTTTTAGATCGCCAGTGGATTTCTTTATCTCACTTTTTAGGTCATCAGATGCATTTTTGATTTGATAAATTGCGCGACCCAATGTTTTGGCAATACTCGGAATGCTCTTTGCTCCAAAGAAGATAAGAACAAACACTAAAATCAACAGGATTTCAGTCCCTGCAATATCATTAAGAAATAGCGCTTGCATCATTACACTGCAAATTTACAACTAATTTAGGTCCCGAAAAACAGAACGATTATACGATTCTAATCACGAAGGTCGTAGCCGCATCTATAGGTGTTCGCATGTGCTTCAACAATTGTATTAATTTCATGACTATATCCTCCACCCATAGTAGTTACAATTGGGCATTCGAGTTGCTTACTGTAATTAAAAACCATTTCATCTCTTTTTTTACAGCCGGCTAAACTTAAACTCATTCTTCCGAGCTTATCGCTTTCAAGAACATCAACTCCTGCTTGATAAAAAATAAAATCAGGTTCATAACTTGTTAATATGTGATCTAGGCTTTTTTCGAGTTCGTAGAGATAGTTCTGGTCTTTAATTCCATCTTCAGTTTCAATGTCGAGATCAGAGACTTGCTTGTGTAGTGGGTAATTATTTTTGCCATGCATACTAAATGTAAAAATATTGGATGTTTTTTCGCACATTTCCGCTGTGCCATTACCCTGGTGTACATCGAGATCGACTATTAATATCTTATTTGCCTTTTTATTTTCTAACAACCAATTTGCAGAAATAACATGGTCATTAAGCAAACAAAAACCTTCCCCTCGATCTGAAAAGGCATGATGCGTTCCGCCAGCAATATTAAAGGCTATAGTGTTTTTTAGGGCTAATTCTGCTGCTTTTCTGGTTCCTTCCATAATGGTCCATTCCCTTCTTATAAGCATTTCATTATGCACAAAGCCAGATGTACGCTGTTCTTTTCTTGTAAGCTCAAGGTTTTTAAGGCGCTTCAGATATACTTTGCTGTGAACCGCTTCTACATAATTTTCAGAGATAATATCGGGTTCAAAAAACTGATTTTGATGCACAGTCCCTTCATGGACAAGTTGCCTTGGAAGTAAATCATATTTCTCCATTGGAAAGCGGTGGTTATCCGGGAGCTCATGTACATATATGGGATGAAAGGCAATCATAAGGATTAAACCAATAAAAAGGCAACATTGTTGCGCATTAGGCTTGGGTGATTTTATCTACAATTCGTGCAACTGCCGGACATATTTCAGTGTTTTCAAGCGTTAGGTTCATAATTTGAATAACATTCTTTCGATCGGTATGTGGATATTCTCGACATGCTAAAGGCCTGTATTCATATACCTGACAAGTATTATCTGAATTTAAAAATGTACACGGTGAAGATTTGAGCACATAGTCTTGGTCGTCATCGAGTTTTAAATGACTTTCAGTGAATTTCCCTGCCTTTATTTTAAGGTGCTTTGCAAGGCGATTGATGTCAGCATTGCGAAATATGGGACTTGTAGTTTTACAGCAGTTAGCGCAAGTCAGACAATCCATGGTTTCAAACTCCTTGTCATGTAGATTATTGAAGTCTGTATTGACCTGTTTTAATTTCTTTTTTTTAAGTTGTTGTAACCGTTTTCGGTATTCTTTTCGCTTTTTCTTTGCTTCACTTAAACTCTGTTGATCCTCAAGATTAAGGTCTTTATTCATGGGGTGAAGTTAGTGATTTATAAAATGTTGTGCAGTCATTTCTTATCGCAATTGAATACTTTTACAGAAAAAAGCAAACATGTCTTTTCCTATTTTTAGAAAGCTTTCAAATAATAAATCTTTTTACAGGATTTCTTCAGAGACTGATTTTGAAGAATTGCAAGTTGTTGGTTCTAAAGTTTTATGTTCTGAGCACAAGGCAACAAAGTATCCAGAGCTAATTCGGTTAAAAGAAATGATAGCGTGTAATAGCCCCTTCGAGGAACACGATGCCTTAGATTACAAATCTTTAAAGGCAAAGTTGTAACCACGAAAGATTGATGAGGTTATGTTTATAAAACCTCTTCTTCATGTTTAAAATCAGTTTATTGTTTTCACTTTTTATTTTTAGTTCATCGTTTAACTTTGATTCTTCACCCAGAAATACTATTGCTTTTCATTTGAATCCAAAAGGCACGGAAAAGATTATTGGAATCCAAAATAATTTTGAAGGTCGCTTAATAAAACTAATAAATACGAAAAGAATTAAACGAGGTTTGAATGCTTTAATTCCGCACAAGGATTTAATGCGAGCGAGTCGCTACCATGCTGCTGACATGGCAAATGAGGACTATCATGAGCATGCAACCCACAATCGCACCAAAAAAGGTTTACAGCCAGGCTTAAGTGCATTCAAACGTATTTCTAAATTTTATGATGGTTTCGCCAATACTGAAAACATCGGAGCGGGTTATGCGACACCAGAGGCCATTCTTCAAGGATGGATTGATAGTCCAGGTCACAATGAGAATTTATTTAATGAAAGTGCCACTCATGTCGGAGTAGGGTATTATGAAAACCCGAATAGTTCATTCGGAAAATATTGGGTTTTTGAGTCTGCCGTAGAATGATTGCATGAATACCTTTTTATTCAATTATAAAACATCAATTCAATTGACTTGATTTTTGTACTTTTGGAGGCGTTAAAATTCAAACCCAAATGGAACAAATCCCAGCATACAAGCCTAAAAATAAAATTAGAATCGTAACAGCTGCATCTTTATTCGATGGCCATGATGCTGCCATTAATATCATGCGAAGAATTATTCAGTCTACAGGGTGTGAAGTGATTCATTTAGGTCATGACCGCTCAGTGGAGGAGGTTGTAGATTGCGCTATCCAAGAGGATGCACAGGCAATAGCTATGACTTCATATCAAGGAGGTCATAACGAGTACTTCAAATATATGTACGATTTATTGTGTGAAAAAGGAGCTCCGCACATTAAGATCTTTGGAGGTGGGGGAGGAACCATTCTTCCTGAGGAAATAAAAATGCTTCAAGACTACGGTATTGAACGTATTTATCATCCGGATGATGGAAGAAAAATGGGGTTGCAGGGTATGATAAATGATTTGATAGAGCGCTGTGATTATGGTTTGGGAGAGCACCTTGAACATGATTTAAAAAAAATCAAAGGAAAGCATTCTCCATCTATCGCAAGAACAATTTCGGCCGCAGAAAATTTCCCTGAGAAGCATGCGAAAATTCTAACTGAGATAAGAGATGTTGCGAAGCAAAGCTCTATTCCGGTGCTCGGTATAACAGGAACTGGAGGTGCTGGTAAATCTTCACTTGTAGATGAACTCGTAAGGAGGTTTCTTGTAGATTTTGAGGATAAAGAAATTGCTGTAGTATCCGTTGATCCTTCTAAAAGAAAAACGGGAGGCGCACTTTTAGGTGATAGAATCCGCATGAATTCAATTAAAAGTAATCGGGTGTACATGCGCTCTCTTGCTACGCGTCAGTCAAATCTTGCCCTATCCAAGCATGTTTCGGAGGCACTATCAATCTTAAAGGCTGCTCAGTATGATTTAATTATCTTGGAAACCTCTGGTATTGGACAATCAGATACAGAGATATTGGACCATTCTGATGTTTCCCTATACGTTATGACCCCAGAGTATGGCGCGGCTACGCAGCTAGAGAAAATAGATATGCTCGACTTTGCAGATGTAATTGCATTAAATAAATTTGACAAAAGGGGTGCTTTAGATGCCTTGCGTGATGTTCGTAAACAATATCAAAGAAATCATAATCTTTGGGATTCAAGTGTTGACGATATGCCCGTTCATGGTACGATTGCCTCACAATTCAATGATCCTGGTATGAACTCTTTGTATAAGGTGATTATGGATCAAATTGTAGAGAAAGCTAAAGCTGAATTAAAATCGACGTTTCAAATCACGAGAGAGATGTCGGAAAAAATATATGTAATTCCTCCCGATAGAACAAGGTATCTGTCTGAGATTTCAGAGAATAATAGAGCTTATAATAAGTGGGTTGAAGACCAGGTTAAGGTGGCTGATAAGTTAAATGGATTAATTCAAACGATACAAACACTTGAATCATCTGATTATGAAGACAAAGACCGCATGGTCAAGCGCATTCGCGAGGTTCTAGAAAAAGAAAAGCTCAATTTTGATCCTAAAAATTGGGAAATCCTACAGAATTGGGAGGCGAAGAAAAAGTCTTTCAAAGATCCCGTGTTTGAATTTAAAGTTCGTGAAAAAACATTATCCATTCAAACGCATACAAAATCACTTTCTCATTCTGACATACCAAAAGTAGCGTCTCCAAGATATAGCGGTTGGGGTGATATTCTTCGCTGGTGTTTGCAAGAGAACTATCCAGGTGAATTTCCATTCACCGCGGGTTTATTCCCTTTTAAAAGGGAAGGTGAAGACCCAACGAGAATGTTTGCAGGTGAGGGAGGTCCAGAAAGGACGAATAAACGTTTCCACTATGTAAGTCTCGGAATGCCTGCGAAAAGACTATCGACCGCCTTTGACTCTGTTACGCTTTATGGAAACGACCCTGATGTTCGCCCTGATATTTATGGTAAAATTGGAAATGCGGGCGTTTCGATTTGTTGTCTTGATGATGCTAAAAAACTGTATTCTGGTTTTGATTTAAGCCATACTGCAACATCGGTTTCAATGACAATTAATGGTCCCGCACCTATGCTGCTTGCCTTTTTTATGAATGCGGCAATCGATCAGAATTGTGAAAAGTATATAAAAGCTGAGGGCTTGACTGAGTCGGTTGAAAACAAAATAAAAGAAATTTATAAGCTGAAAGGTGTTGAAAGGCCTAGTTACAATGGTGATTTACCAGAAGGGAATGACGGTCTAGGTCTAATGCTCTTGGGTGTTACTGGTGATCAGGTTCTTTCCAGAGAAATATATAATGACATAAAAGCCAAAACGCTTACTCAAGTTAGAGGTACAGTTCAGGCAGACATTTTAAAAGAAGATCAAGCGCAAAACACTTGTATTTTTTCAACTGAATTTGCCTTGCGATTAATGGGCGATGTACAGGAGTATTTTATCAATAAGGGGGTTCGGAATTTTTATTCCGTATCTATTTCTGGTTATCATATTGCAGAGGCTGGCGCCAATCCTATTACACAGCTCGCTTTCACGCTTGCTAATGGTTTTACTTATGTAGAATATTACTTAAGTCGAGGAATGAATATTAATGATTTCGGCCCAAATCTTTCTTTCTTTTTCTCAAATGGTATAGATCCAGAATACGCCGTTATTGGTCGTGTGGCGAGAAAAATATGGTCTAAAGCAATGGCTAAAAAGTATGGTGCAAATCCACGTGCGCAAATGCTTAAATATCACATTCAAACTTCAGGGAGATCATTACATGCTCAGGAAATTGATTTTAATGACATAAGAACAACCCTTCAGGCATTGTATGCCATATATGACAATTGTAATTCATTGCACACAAATGCATATGATGAGGCGATTACTACGCCGACAGAGGAATCTGTTCGCAGAGCAATGGCAATTCAACTCATTATTAATCGTGAGCTTGGTTTGGCAAAAAATGAGAATCCTTTACAAGGAAGCTTTATCATTGAGGATTTGACCGATTTGGTCGAAGAGGCAGTACTCTCTGAATTTGACAGAATAACGGAACGCGGTGGTGTTTTAGGAGCCATGGAGACAATGTATCAAAGGTCTAAAATTCAAGAGGAATCTCTTTATTACGAAACTTTGAAACATACTGGAGAATTTCCAATAATTGGCGTGAATACATTTTTAAGTTCTAAAGGATCTCCAACGGTCCTACCAAAAGAGGTGATTAGAGCCACTGAGGAGGAAAAGCAGTTTCAGATAAATATGCTTAAGAACCTTCATGCTGCGAAAGAGGAAGGTACAAAAAAGGGGATTAAAACGATTCAAGACGCAGCGGTGAACAATCAAAATATTTTTGAAGAGCTTATGGAAACATGTAAACATGCTTCACTTGGTCAGGTTACAAATGCCTTGTTTGAAGTTGGTGGTCAGTACCGAAGAAATATGTAAATGCTATGTTTACTGTAGGAGAAGTGGTATCTATTTTAAGCGAAACAGGAAAGTACACAATTGTTTCGATTGGGTCGGACATTATCAATGTGATTGATGAGCATGGATTTGACTTGAAAGTGAATGCGGATAAGGTTGTAAAAAATCATCATTTTAATTCCGGTGTCGTTGAGTTGAAAGATGTAGATAAAGTAAAGCCTAAATCCCATAGCATCAATGCAGAAGATATTCCTAAATTAGATCTTCACTATGAATCCTTTGACAATAATAAGTTTGAAGTCTCCGCTCATGAAAAATTCACGGTACAAATGAATATTTTCAAACGCTTTATTAATGGTCATTTGAAAAATAAAACCACTCGTGTTTTGGTGATACATGGCGTCGGTGAAGGACGCTTAAAAAGTGAAATTCTCGCCTGTCTCCGAGGGAGGCGTGGATACGATATGAATGATGCCAATTATAGTGTGCGAGGGGTTGGTGCTTCTTATATCGATATTAAGATTTCAATTGCAGAACCTTTATAAGTGAAGAAAACTTTTCTTCGCTAATAGTTCGTCTTCAGATTCTCTGTAATCAGGATCATCGACGCAACAATCGACTGGGCATACAGCGGCACATTGAGGCTCGTCATGAAATCCGGCGCATTCCGTGCATTTGTCGTGAGTGATATAATAGACGTCCATATCCACAGGTTCGAATGTTTTTTCTGCATCAATAGAATCTCCATCAAGCGTAGTAATCATTCCTTTGAGGGATGTTCCTTCTGAATACTTCCATTCGGCTCCCCCTTCATAAATTGCATTGTTCGGGCATTCTGGTTCACATGCTCCGCAATTAATACATTCGTCTGTTATCATTATAGCCATGGTGCGCTTTTTTTTTACAAATATAAAACCCAAATTTGATTCTTTTGTTCAATCAAACAAAAAAGAAGCTTACTATATTTGTATTGTGAAAAAAGAATCTTTAATTCAAGCCTTTTGTCAATTAGGCGAGGTACTTCGAAATGTTGGTGAAAATAAACCGTGGGATAGCTTCAAGATTGGCGTTACACAAGATGAGTATGACCAATTCATTAAACTAATTGGTACTTTAAGGCATCATAATGGATGGTTTACAGAAGAAATGATTCGAAAGGCTTTTCTGAATTTAGGTTCAAGTCTCGAGAAAAAAAAACTAGATAACTGGAGTGCGAAATACGAATTTACGCAAGAACCAAAGACTGTTGCAGTCATTATGGCTGGTAATATTCCTTTGGTTGGATTCCATGATTTTCTTTGTGTACTACTTTCTGGGCATCGTGTTATGGCGAAAATGAGTTCAGAAGACGACAAACTATTACCGGTGATCGCAGATTTCCTCATTTGTTTTTACCCTGAGGTAGCTAAGTTTATATCATTTTCGGATCGTAATATGAAGGGGTTTGATGCTGTTATTGCAACGGGTAGTAATACGAGTTTCGTTCATTTCGAACAATATTTTTCAAAGTACCCGCATATCTTTCGGAAAAACAGGACTTCAGTCGCTGTTTTAGATGGTAAAGAAACAGAAGCAGAGTTATTGGCGCTAGGAAATGATGTTTTTGATTTTTTTGGTCGAGGATGCCGAAGTGTGTCTCACTTGATTTTACCCGATTCATATAATATTAATAAAGTTTTCGAACATATTGTAAACCAAGGAGCGGTTATAAATAATAAAAAGTATGGTAATAATTATGACTACAACAAAGCTGTTCATTTGATGAATCAAGAAAAGCTTTTGGATAATAATTTTGTATTGCTTAAGGAGTCAGATACATTATCTTCCCCGCTAGGCATGCTGTATTACCATTTTTATAAAAATACCGATGAGGTTGATTTATACCTTCAAAAACATGCTGATGCGATTCAATGTCATATTGGTGTTAATGGAATACCCTTTGGGAATGCTCAGTGTCCTGCTTTGAATGATTACGCTGACAATTTGGATACGATGCAATGGTTGAATGCATTATAAGACCTTGGATTCAATAAGATTTATCTACCTTTGCGTCCCATGTCGCTTTTTAATAAATACATGATAATATATAAATCAAAAGAAGAAATCGCTATTATGCGTGACGCTGCTCAGGTGGTGAGTCGTACTTTAGGAATGGTGGCTAGGCACTTGAAGCCGGGTGTTACACCAATTTCATTAGATAAGATGGCATATGACTACATTTTGTCACAAGACGCGAAACCAGGATTTTTAGGATTGTATGGCTGTCCAAGTACATTATTAATAAGTGTTAATGAGCAAGTTGTTCATGGTCTTCCCACCGAAAGGCCTTTTGAGGAGGGTGATATTGTTTCTGTCGATTGTGGTGCTATATTCAAGGGTTATTATGGAGATCATGCTTATACCTTTAAGGTAGGTCAAGTTTCTCCAGAGGTTAGTCATTTGCTGAAAGTAACCAAAGAATGCTTGTATTTAGGAATTGAACAATGTACAACCTCAAATAGAATAGAGGATATTGGTTGGGCGATTCAGCAACATGCAGAAAAAAATAATTTTGGTGTCGTGCGTGATCTTGTGGGTCACGGTTTGGGTAAAACACTTCATGAGGAACCTCAGGTGCCTAATTTTGGACGAAGAGGTCGCGGTAAAAAAATTCAGGATGGACTGACGATTGCGATTGAACCTATGATTAATATGGGAACAGAGAAAGTCCGAACATTAGAAGATGAATGGACTATTGTCACAGAGGATAACATGCCTAGTGCGCATTTTGAACACGATATTGCAGTTGTCGATGGTAAACCAGAAATCTTGTCTACATTCGATTACATTTATGATGTAATTGGCACTGATGATTAGAGCACAAAAATTTGTATTCCTAACGGTACTTACTTTTTTGATGTATGGTTTTGGTCTTTTTCTTGATGTCGATTTTTTTATTGTACCCTTTCCGCTTTTTGATTTCGTTTTACTTTGGGGTATTGGCCGCTATTTATTAGAGTATTACAAGAGCATTCAGTCTTATCATGTTCTTTTTTTAATTGCCGTAATATTTACCTTGCTTACAAATCAGGTCTTAATTTCAAGTGTTCTTTCAAATGCTCAAATCGCGAACTATTCTAATATTGGCATTTTTGATATTTCGCGCTGTATTGCTTTGATTTTTTACGTTTTGAGCTTTCTTATGCTTGTAAGGAATTCTGATTTTTACGTTCCTTGGTATTTGACTTTACTTTATGTAATCCTGAGCATAGGCTCTTTATTCGGTTCACTTTTTTGGGCACTTCTTCTAATAAGTTTAATACCCATTATAATCCTCGAGGTCAAAGCCCCAAAAGCAACCTTTAAGTGGATGTGGTATTTGAAGCTGGCACTAGACTTTATGACAGTACTAATGCTCTCATACACAAAATAACAGTTCTCTTAAAGGTGAATCACTTCACCGTATGCCGCCGCCGCTGCCTCCATAACTGCTTCAGACATTGTAGGATGGGGATGAATGGTTTTAATTAATTCTTCACCCGTCGTCTCGAGTTTTCTAATTGCAACAATTTCTGCAATCATTTCCGTTACATTGGCTCCGATCATGTGCGCTCCAAGTAACTCACCGTATTTGGCGTCAAACAATAATTTAACAAAACCTTCTTTAGCACCAGCGGCACTTGCCTTACCTGAAGCCGAGAATGGAAATTTTCCAATTTTCAAATCAATTCCAGCTTCTTTTGCAGCTTTTTCTGTCATTCCTACAGAGGCAATCTCGGGAGAGCAATACGTACAACCAGGGATATTTCCGTAATCAATAGGCTCTGGATGATGTCCCGCTATTTTTTCAACGCAAACAATTCCTTCAGCCGAAGCGACATGAGCTAGTGCAGGACCTGGCACAACATCACCGATAGCATAGTATCCTGGCATATTGGTTTGATAAAAATCATTTACAAGGATTCTTCCCTTATCAACGACAATACCCACGTCTTCTAGGCCAATATTTTCAATGTTAGCTTGAATACCAACTGCGGAGAGAACAACATCGCATTCAATTTTTTCTTCACCCTTAGCAGTCTTAACGGAAACAATACATTGTTTACCACTCGAATCAACTTTTTCGACAGATGAACCAGTCATAACTTTTATCCCTGATTTTTTAAATGTTTTTTCAAGTAGTTTTGAGACGTCTACATCTTCTACAGGTACGATATTTGGCAGATATTCAACAATAGTTACTTCTGTTCCGATTGCATTGTAGAAATATGCAAACTCAACACCAATAGCTCCAGAACCAACAACCACCATTTTTTTAGGTTGTTTTTTGAGGGTCATCGCTTGTCTGTAACCAATTATTTTCTCACCATCTTGCGGGAGATTCGGTAAAGATCTTGAGCGTGCTCCTGTCGCTATTATTATTCCTTTATTCGCAATGTGATCGGTACTTTTTCCGGCGTCATCTGTAACAGTAACAGTTTTATTTGCTTTTATAATACCGTTCCCGGTGAGAACGTCTATTTTATTTTTCTTCATTAAGAATTTGATACCGTTGCTCATACCGTCGGCAACATCTCTACTTCTTTTAACCATTCCATTAAAGTCTGCTTTTGCATCCTTAACGGTAATGCCGTAATCAGCGGCATGACTCAAGTATTCAAATACATTTGCGGATTTCAGAAGTGCTTTTGTTGGTATACAGCCCCAGTTTAAACAGATGCCTCCCAAGGCCTCTCTTTCAACAATTGCTGTTTTTAAACCTAGCTGCGATGCGCGAATAGCAGTTACGTATCCTCCAGGACCACTTCCTACCACAATAATATCATAACTCATTGTTCTCATTTTAGGGAACAAAAATACTGAAAATATTGAAATTTTGTAAGGTTTTACGCTCTTATTCGTATATCTCGGATGTGTCTGATTTAATTCTTTTTAATATCTAATATGATACCTATTTTATGATTATTTTTGTCTGATAATTAAGATAGAATGAGCGAAACACTCCAAAAACCTGCTACAGTAGAACAAGCAGTTGATCTCGGCCTTAGAGCGGATGAATTTGAAATGATCAAAGAAATTCTTGGTCGTACCCCTAATTTTACTGAGACTGCGATATATTCTGTGATGTGGTCGGAGCATTGTTCTTATAAAAACTCAATTCTCTGGCTAAAAACATTACCTAAAGACGGTCCGCACATGCTTGTTAAAGCTGGTGAGGAAAATGCAGGCTTAGTTGACATAGGCGACGGTATGGGATGTGTATTTAAAATTGAATCCCACAACCATCCTAGTGCATTGGAGCCATATCAAGGTGCGGCAACAGGGGTAGGAGGAATTAATAGAGATATTTTTACAATGGGTGCACGGCCAATAGCGCAATTGAACTCTCTCCGTTTTGGTAATATTGAAAGGGACCGTACAAAGTGGCTTGTGAAAGGTGTTGTAAAGGGTATAGGTGATTATGGAAATGCTTTTGGTATCCCAATTGTTGGTGGAGAAGTCGCATTTGATGACTCTTACAATACAAATCCATTAGTTAATGCATTTTCAGCGGGAACTATCGATACAAAAAAAATGATTTCGGCCACAGCGAAGGGGCCAGGAAATCCTGTTTTTATTGTCGGTTCCTCTACGGGTAAAGACGGTATCGCTGGTGCAGCCTTCGCTTCAAAAGATATAACAGAAGATTCTGCCTCCGATTTACCTTCCGTTCAAGTTGGAGATCCTTTTATGGAAAAATTATTACTTGAAGCGACAATGGAGCTTTCAGAAACGGATGCAATTGTAGGAATGCAAGATATGGGAGCGGCGGGTATAACATGCTCTACTTGTGAAATGAGTGCGGCTGGAGATGTAGGAATGGAAATAGATTTAGATAAAGTTCCTACGAGACAGCTGAACATGTTGCCGTATGAGATTCTTCTTTCCGAGTCACAAGAACGAATGCTTGTTGTTGTTCAAAAAGGAAAGGAACAAATCGTTAAAGAGATATTTGACAAGTGGGATCTTCATGCTGAAGAAATTGGTGTTGTGACGGATACTAAAAGAATTCGTTACTACATGGATGGAGAGCAGGTAGGAGATGTTCCAGCTGAGTCTTTAGTTCTTGGTGGAGGCGCTCCTCAGTATGAGAGAGAATATTCAGAACCTGCTTATTATCAGGAGTTTAAAAAGTTTGATATAAATACGATTGAGCAGCCTGAGAGCCTCAAGGTGGTAGCGGACGCACTAATCGCAATGCCGAATATCGCTTCAAAGCGTTGGGTTTATGAGCAATATGACTCTATGGTCGGCACGCGAACGATGACTACAAACGTACCTTCAGATGCCGGTGTTGTAAATATTAAAGGCACAAATAAGGCATTGGCTATGACCGTTGATTGTAATTCACGTTACGTAAATGCAGATCCAGAAGTTGGTACGATGATCGCCGTTGCTGAGGCGGCCCGAAATATTGCATGTTCAGGTGCTGAGCCAAGTGCAATTACAAATTGTTTGAATTTCGGAAACCCATACAATCCTGAATCTTACTGGCAATTTGTAGGTGCTATTAAAGGAATGTCTGCGGCATGTCTGAAATTTAATACCCCGGTTACAGGAGGAAATGTTTCATTTTACAATCAATCGGTCATAAATGGTGTAGAAGTTCCTGTATTTCCAACACCGACAATTGGAATGATTGGGATTCTAGAGAATAAAAATAAGCTGATGTCCCTCGATTTTAAAGATAAAGGAGATTTGATATTCTTAGTAGGGAACTATAAAGAAGACATTTCATCGTCTGAATACCTTTCAAATTATCATGACGTAAAAGCATCTCCTGCACCGTATTTCGACCTAGATGAAGAGTTTGAGGTACACCAAGTTGTAAAAGAACTTATACAGGCAGATAGAATTAATGCTGCGCACGATGTTGCAGATGGAGGTTTATATGTCTCTCTTGTCGAAATGTCATTTCCAAGATCACTTGGTTTTGATATTGTTACTGATTCTGAAATCAGAGAAGATGCTTTCTTATTTGGAGAGGGTCAAGGACGCGTTGTTGTTACAGTTTCTGAAGATCAAGAAGATTTATTCCTTGAACATATGGTTAATTCAAAAGTTAATTTTACCTTGTTAGGTCATGTTACCAAAGGCAAACTTGTTGTTGATGATGATCACTATGGATTTGTCAACGAAGCAAAAGAAATTTACAACAATGCGCTTGGAAGCATGTTAGAAAACTAATTATGGAATACAATACAACTCGAGAAAAGCTTATCCTTCCTGAATACGGGCGAAACGTGCAAAATATGATTTCTCACGCTATGGAAATTAAGGACCGTGCCGAAAGAAATAATGCAGCTCAGGCGATCATAGAGGTCATGGGCCAACTGAACCCTCATTTACGTGATGTAGATGATTATCGTCCAAAGCTATGGACGCATTTATTTGTTATGTCTGACTTTAAATTGGATGTTGATTCGCCTTATGAAATCCCGAATAAGGAAGTGCTGAGTGAAAAGCCTAATCTTATGGTATATCCGAAGGGTAGAATAAAGTATGGTCATTACGGTAAATACACTGAAAAGATTTTAAGTGATGCAAAAGATGTTGAAGATCCAGAAGCTAAAGAGGCGCTCAAGAAGTCAATGTCTAATTTTATGAAGATGCAGTATTTAACTCACAATAACAATGCGGTTGAGAATAATGTAATTGCAGAAAACATTAAGGAGTTATCAAATAATGAACTTGTTTTGGAAAATCCTGATGAGTTGACAAATACGAATGTTATGTTGCGGACAATCGGTCAGAATAAGAAAAATACTAGGACGAATAACAACTATAAGTCCAAGAAGAAGAGATATAAAAGATAGCATATGGCTTCGTTTGAAATTCATGGAGGAAAACCTCTTAAAGGTGAGCTCACACCTCAAGGAGCAAAGAACGAGGCGCTGCAAGTTTTGTGCGCACCACTCTTAACAGCTGAGAAAGTTACCATATCAAATATCCCTGATATTATTGACGTGAATAAGTTGATTGCTTTAATGCAGGCGATGGGGGTGAAGGTTGAAAAAGTTGAAAAAGGCACTTATATTTTCCAGGCGAAAGATATTAATATCGGCTATTTACAGTCCGAAGATTTTAAAATAAGAGCAAGCTCTCTTAGAGGTTCGGTCATGATTGTGGGGCCACTTCTCGCACGTTTTGGTGTAGGTTATTTACCGAAACCAGGTGGTGATAAAATAGGTCGTAGAAGGTTAGATACTCATTTTACGGGTATGATGTCACTGGGGGCGAAATTCAATTACGATGCAGGAGAACATTTTTACGCTGTAGAAGGTAAAAATTTGAAGGGCGCTTACATTCATATGGATGAGGCCTCTGTTACAGGAACTGCAAATATTGTAATGGCAGCAGTAATGGCAAAAGGAGAAACAACGATTTATAATGCCGCATGTGAACCCTATTTGCAGCAACTCTGCAAAATGCTAAATTCTATGGGGGCAGATATTAAGGGGATTGGCTCTAATATGTTAAAAATAAGGGGTGTTAAGACGCTTGGTGGTTGCTATCATCGAATTCTACCTGACATGATTGAGATAGGTTCTTTTATAGGTCTTGCTGCAATGACGCAGTCCGAAATTACAATTAAAGATGTAAGCTGGGATAATCTTGGTATTATTCCAACAATTTTTAGAAGACTCGGTATTAAACTAGAACGTAAAGGTGATGATATTTATGTTCCTGCTCAGGAAAGTTACGAAATAGAGACATTTATTGATGGATCCATAATGACCATATCTGATGCGCCTTGGCCAGGATTTACGCCTGACTTGCTTTCCATTATATTAGTTGTAGCAACCCAAGCGAAGGGTTCTGTTTTGATTCATCAAAAAATGTTTGAATCACGTTTGTTTTTCGTGGATAAGTTAATTGACATGGGTGCTCAAATCATTCTATGTGATCCACACCGCGCCACTGTAATAGGTCTCAATCGTAAAAATGATTTGAGAGGAATCCAGATGACATCTCCAGATATCAGGGCAGGAGTTTCACTATTAATTGCTGCGTTATCTTCTCAAGGCAAAAGTACAATTCATAACATAGAACAAATTGATCGAGGTTATCAGGATATTGACCTTCGTCTGAATAACATCGGAGCGGATATAAGGAGGATTGGTTAATCCTCTATATCATATGTTTTTGAGAACGTGTTGAATCAGTTCTGACATATGTTGGTTGTAGTCACTAGAAAAGGTTTTTGCAGGTCTATTTGCAATACCTAAGCATATGGTACCACAGCTGTGTCCGAGTGCTGTACCAAGTGCAAATAAAGCAGAGCTTTCCATTTCAAAATTCAAAAACTTATTATTTTCGTAGCTGAAGCTTTCTAATTTTTGGTGCAAATTTTTGGTTTTGGTCGGGATTCTCAATTCTCTACCTTGAGGTGCATAAAATCCAGAACTTGTAATCGTAATTCCCTTAAAGGTATTCTTGGTCTCAAATTTCTTTAAAAAACTTTCAGTTGACTTTCTAATATAAGGACGTACATGCTCAGGAAATAGATTTGCATCTAGAACTGCGTTGAGTATGGATTTCTCCGTTTCTGTAAAGTCAATATTATAAAAGTGAGCAATATTATCAAGTCCCAAAGCGTACTCACTTAAGATGTATGAATGGACAGGTAAATTCTTCTGAAGTAAACCGCATGTTCCGATGCGTAATATTTCCAACTTTGTTTTAAGCTCTTTTTCGGTTCTTGTATCGGCGTCAATATTAAAAGCAGCATCAAGCTCATTTATTACAATATCGATATTGTCCGTTCCTATTCCTGTTGAAATAACTGATATTTTTTTATTCTTATAATAGCCAGTATGACAAAAAAACTCTCTGTGTTTCGATGTGAACTCAATACGATCAAAATGAGCGGAAACTAAAGGTACTCTATTCTGGTCACCGACAAGAATTATTTTTTCTGATATGTTTTTGGCTGAGAACCCGAGGTGGTAGACTTGGTTTTCTGAGTTTAAAACCAGCTCTGTTGGCGCAAATGTTTTCAAATGAAGATCAATTTGTTAGACTACCGAAAACTTTACTGAGAAGATCAGAAACTCTAGCCACCGGGTCAAGTCTTATTTTGTTTTCTTCTTTTTCAACCATGATGAAAAGTCCATCAATCGCTCTTTCAGTAATATACTCCTCTAAGTCAGGATTGATTTTCTCTCCGCCGGTTAAGGTCATCGCGGTGTTGTATTTATTAATTAATGGACTCCAGTAATCCGTTAATTTAACTTTAGAAATTGCTGCTTGAACTTTAGGAGTAAAAGCTTGCTTCAAGTTTTGAGTCGTTTGATTTTTTAAAAAATTGGTAGCGGCACCATTGCCTCCATTCAAAATTGCAAAACCATCTTGAACAGACATTCCTGTGATTGCATTTTTAAATATGGGAAGCGCCTCTTTTGAAGCCTCTTCAGCAGCTCTGTTTAAGGTGGTTTCAAATTTATCTACTTGACTACTCAACCCTAAATCCAGTGCTTTTTGTCGAACTTTTAAAGCATCAGGGGGAAAAGGTAATTTGATTTGTGCGTTACCGAGAAATCCATCTGTCACTGAAGTAAGATTTACTGAATTTTGAATTCCAACAGACAAAGCCTCTTTTAATCCTGAAATAACCTCTGTATTTGTTAATGCAGGGGCTTCAGGTGAAGCTGAATCGTTATTAATGAAATTTCCGGCTTGCTGCGCTGCACTATCTAGAACATCGCATGATGACGTGAATAGAAGGGTGGAGCAAAGAAGTAGTTGAATGCCTTTTCTCATATATTATCGAATTAAATGGATGTAACCAGTGTGAATTTTTCTACCGTCATTTTCGCGGTCTTTATAAATTGCTTTCCAGATGTACGTACCTTCAGCAACTTTTTGGTTGTTGTAAGTCCCATCCCATTCTGCCGTTATGTCTTTTGTCTCCCAAATCGTTTCCCCCCATTTATTAAAGATTTCTAGGCTGAAATTTTGATAATCTATACCTTCAACAACGATTGACCATGTCTGATTATGCTCGTCATTATCTGGTGTAAAGGAATTGGGCGCGTAGAATATAACATCCGGAACAATGTCTATTTCAAGTGTAATCGTATCTGAGCAGCCTTCATTTGTTGTCGCGATAAGCGTAATTGGATAAGTACCTGCGATTCCTTCTGGGTAGGTTATAAATGCTGAGCCTCCGTTGTTTAAAACACTTACAGATCCTTGACTGTACCAATCGTATTCGACAACATCACCAATACATGATTCAGTAGTTTGAATTTCAGTTTCAAACCAAGTTGCAGGGTTTTTTGAAATAGCAAAGTTTGCTTCGGGAGGGGTGGTTACTTCAATGATATTTTGAAATTCTTGTGTGTAAACACATCCGTAATTTGAAGTGATTGTCACAAAACAATCGTAGATACCTGCGTTTTCAAATGAACAGGCTAAGTCCTCTGTTCCGTTGGTAGTGAAGCTATCTCCATTTGAGAAAATATAATTTGTAGTTTGAACTTCAGTTCCGTTGGTGGTGTTATTCGAAAATATGAAGTCTGCCGGATCACATAGTTTTTCATAATCCGGAACAATAATAGGCGTGATGTTGTCCGGAAAGGTTATTGATAAACAGTCGTTAGCTTCAGGTGAACCACATTCTTCAGACAATGTCACACAATATTGTGTGTTGTTGGTGTTCGGATTGACTGTAATTGATTGACCAAATTCGAGTTCCACACCATTCGCGGTCCATGTGAAAATATAAGGTGATGAGCCTCCTGAGCCTGTTGCTGCGATGTCAATAAAAGCATCTGCACAAACCACACTGTCTTCAGAAATATCAGTAATATTTAAAGGATCAGGTTCTCCAATAACTGTTGTAATAGATTCAACGCAACCGTTGTCATCTGTGACCGTTATGTTATGCGTTCCGGCAAAAAGATCAGTAGCTTCATTTGTTACACAAGTGCTTTGGTCCCATGCATAGGAGAATGGACCTGTTCCATTTGTAACACCGATGTTGATAACGCCATCGTTGAAACTGTTACAGAGCGCATCATTTTGATTATTAACTGTTAGAATCATTGAGGGAATTACTTCCACCGTCACGGATACATTACCAATACAACCTGCGGGTGAAGTAACCAGGCAGTTGTAAGTTCCTTCTGCTAGGTTAGAAATTGTTGCTGTTGTTTCGTTATTATCCCAAAGAAATGTTTCCGTTCCATCAGAAGGCGTCATAGATGCTGTAGCTGTTCCATCTGTACCTCCTGTGCAACTCACGGGGGTCATAGTTCCAGAAAATGCTGCAGGGCTATCACCGACAGTAATGTTTGCGCTTGAGCTACATCCGTTTCCATCAACCATTGAGACCGTATATGTTCCGGGAAGAACATTATTAACCGTTTGTGTTGCCGCACCCAATGCTGGCCAAGAGTAAGTATAGGGTGGCGGAGATCCTGCTCCAGGCGAAGCTGTTACAGAACCGACGCCTTGACTACATACATCGTCTGTCGCTGAAGGAATTACTTCGGGAGCCGCTGTAGTTATGTATGTTGTATCAGAAACAGCACCGAGAGCTGTTCCACATGCTGATGCTGTTAAATAATATCCCGTAGTTCCAGGTGGCGGATTTGTTACATTTAATACTTGAGTGTAAGGAAAGGTTTCTCCGGCCTCATTGTTCCAAACTAAATTACTGCCTGCGCCTGTTACTTGCACATAGGGAATAGCTTCAATGGTATAATCGTTACCTCCATCATAATTCCATCGGAAGGCATCATTATCGGCATTCCAAATTGTATTGTTTCTATCTGGCGTAATGTGCGCTATGGTTCCGTTATTATTTTGTATTCCTTGAATAGCTAGTCCTCCATTCCAACCAGCGCAAACCGTCTTTTTCCCAATGTGGATTTCAATGTTGTTAGAGCCTTCGTAAAGAACAACACCGAGGTAATTGCATTCGGCAATTCCGCATTGAAATGCGCCGATTTCTTTGTACAGAATAACACACATTCTGTTCGGAGCAACTCCGATCGTTTCATATTGTATATTACCATCTGGACTCGTAAATGCGGTAGGATTCATATCTTGATAAGCAGGCATTATTGAATTGTGGGCCGCGGCGGTTCCTGCAGAAGGAAGTTGACCTACGCCTCCTAGCGCCCATGGGCAGCCTCCTCCGGCATTCCCTAGATTGAAAGAAATGATTCCATTTGAACCGATAGTGAACTGTGTAAATACGTTACCATAGAAGGTGAAATCAAATCCGACGTTGCAAGCTGCACTCCATGAATCATCAGTTAGTGTTGGTATTACCGTTGGATTTTCTAAATTGAGCCCCCCTAAAAAAGTCCCGGCTCCTCCTGGGGTACAGTTTTCAATATCTACCGCTTGACCATCACAAACTGTTATGTCATCGCCTAGACAAACCTGTTGCTGACTGTGGGTGTTATTTGTAATAAATAAACCACACAAAAATATGCATATTAAAAGTCTTGTATTCATCTCTAATTTTCTTCTTACCTTATTAACGAATCACGTTCGAGAAGGTTGCTTACTCAATAACAAAAATAATGCATTTTATGAGGAACAAAAAATTATTCGAAATCATCGTTGTTACTAGGTTATAGCAATTCCACTCTAACTTTTTGGTAAATAACAATTAACATTAGTAAATCTTGCTTATTTTTGCCTCGATTTCAACTTTAAAAATTAAGTTATTATGTCTACAAACTATCATTCAGAGATTGAAGCTTTTATGGATCGGGTTTCATTAAAAAATGCCCATGAACCAGAATTCCTTCAGGCGGTCCAAGAGGTTGCCGAGGCGGTTATTCCTTTTGTTGAAAACAATCCAAAATATAAATCAGCAAGAATTCTTGATAGAATAGTGGAGCCGGAAAGAACAATTATGTTCAGAGTGCCGTGGCTAGATGATAACGGTAAAGTTCAAGTAAACAGGGGATACAGAGTGGAACTTAATTCAGCAATTGGCCCTTACAAAGGTGGTTTGAGATTTCACCCATCTGTGAATCTATCGATTTTAAAATTTTTAGGTTTTGAACAAATTTTTAAAAACTCATTAACCACACTCCCTATTGGTGGAGGTAAAGGGGGATCCGATTTTGACCCGAAAGGAAAATCAGACAATGAAGTAATGAAATTCTGTCAATCATTTATGACTGAATTATCAAGGCATATTGGTCCAGATACGGATGTTCCTGCAGGAGATATTGGTGTTGGTGGTAGAGAAATAGGCTATATGTTCGGCCAATATAAAAGAATTAGAAATGAATTTACTGGTGTTTTAACAGGTAAAGCAAGGAACTGGGGTGGGTCCTTAATAAGACCTGAAGCCACAGGTTATGGAACAGTATATTTTGCAAAAGAAATGCTAGCAACAAAAAATGAATCTTTCAAGGGCAAGACTGTGGCAATATCAGGTTCTGGAAATGTTGCACAGTATGCTTGTCAAAAGGCTTCTCAGCTTGGAGCAAAGGTTGTGACTCTATCGGATTCTAAAGGATATATACATGATGCGGAAGGAATTGATGCCCAAAAGCTCGCTTTCGTTATGGACTTGAAAAATGTGAGAAGAGGAAGGATATCCGAATATGTTGATACATTTCCAAAAGCAAAATTCATAGAAGGAAAGCGTCCTTGGGAGGTTGATGTTGATATTGCTTTGCCTTGTGCAACCCAAAATGAATTAAATGGAGATGAAGCATCAATGCTTATTTCTAATGGCGTTATATGTGTTGCCGAAGGTGCGAACATGCCATCAACACCTGAAGCGATTGAAAAATTCTTGGAAGCAAAAGTTTTATTTGCTCCGGGAAAAGCGTCAAACGCAGGAGGTGTGGCAACTTCAGGTTTAGAAATGTCTCAGAACTCTTTGAGAATGTCGTGGTCTTCAAAAGAAGTTGATGATCGATTACATGAGATTATGGTTTCTATCCATAATTCATGTGTAGAATATGGTACGCTTGACGATGGCTCTGTTGATTATGTTAAAGGCGCTAACGTTGCAGGGTTTGTTAAGGTTGCGGATTCAATGATTGATCAAGGTTTGGTTTAGGAATCCTGAATATAATTGTGAAATAGTGCTGGGTTCCAGCACTATTTTTTTTGTCTTATTTCTATCGAAAAATGCTCAAATTCATTTAAGTCATTATCTTTGTTTAGAATCTTTCTAAATAATGAGAAAATTAGAGCCTTCCTCGAATATGCACTGCGCGATTTTAAGTGAATCTATGATGTGCTGTGATAAGAAGAAAAAATGCTGCAAAAAATATAAAAAGAAAGGCTACGCTTGTAAAAAGTGCCCTAAGTTTTAGATTGTTTTTTTGTAGAATGGAGCCTTAACGACTTTCGCCTTTAATTTTTTGTTTCGTACCGCCACGTAGATTTCATTATCCATTTTATTGTGTGGTAGATTAATGTATCCTAAGCCGATTCCTATTTTCATGGATGGAGACATTGTTCCTGATGTAACGAAACCTATAGGGTTGCCATCATTATCCTGAATTTCGTAATCTTTTCTCGGGATTCCTCGGTCTATCATTTCAAATGCAACAAGTTTTTTGGTTACGCCTTCTTCTTTTTGATTTTTCAGGAAAGTACTATCAATAAATTCTTTTGTGAATTTTGTAATCCATCCTAAGCCAGCTTCCAGGGGACTCGTTTTGTCGGTTATATCATTACCATACAAACAAAAGCCCATTTCCAACCTAAGAGTGTCTCTTGCCGCGAGACCAATTGGTTTTATATCATAGTCCAATCCTGCCCTAAAAACCTCATCCCAGAGGGATTCAGCATCTTCATTTCGCACATATATTTCAAATCCACCAGAGCCAGTGTAGCCAGTAGCAGAGATCATGACATTGTCAATTCCTGCAAATTTGTTGTGCTCAAACGTATAATACGTCATCTCTTCTAGATTGACAGGGGTAAGGCTTTGCATAGCCTTTGCAGCATTAGGACCTTGTATCGCCAACAAAGAATATTCATCGGAAACATTCACCATTTCTACGCCAAGATTGTTTTGTGCTGCTATCCAGTTCCAATCTTTTTCAATATTTGAAGCATTGACTACAAGAAAATATTCATTTTCGCTTATTCTATAAATGATAAGGTCATCTACGATACCACCTTTTCCGTTCGGCATACAGCTATACTGTGCCTTTCCATCATATAATTTCGAAGCATCATTCGAGGAGAATTTTTGAATTAACGCAAGTGCATTCTCTCCCTTGAGAATAAATTCGCCCATGTGCGAAACATCAAAAACACCAACGCCATTTCGGACTGTTTCGTGTTCACTGGTTACACCTTCATATTGCACAGGCATTGAATAGCCCGCAAAAGGCACCATTTTCGCACCAAGTTTAATATGCTTTTCAGTTAATGCTGTGAACTTCATTTGTTAATTTTTAACGCGTTCAACATAAATCCCAGTGCGTGTATCTACTTTTATAACCTCGCCTGTATTAATAAACAAAGGAACTCTAATTTCAGCGCCAGTTGCTATGGTTGCAGGCTTCATGCTGTTTGTAGCGGTATCTCCTTTGATTCCAGGTTCTGTGTAGGTTATTTCTGAAACAATATACATCGGTAAATCAATAACTAGAGGAAGCTCCTCTTCAGCATGAAAGAGGATGTTAACCATCATTCCTTCTTGTAGAAACTCAGCCTTTTCTACCATTGAAAGTGAAATGTTGACCTGTTCGTAGTTTTTAGAATTCATAAAAACATAGAAATCACCATCTTGATAAAGGTATTGATAGTCTCTGTTTTCAATTCGTACGGTTTCAATTTTATGACCCGCAGAGAAGGTGTGGTCTAATACTTTTCCCGATTCAATTTGTCTCATTTTTGTACGCACAAAAGCAGGGCCTTTCCCAGGTTTTACGTGTTGAAATTCAATAATTTGAAAAAGCTTACCGTTGTGTTTAATACACAATCCGTTTTTAATATCTGATGTGTTTGCCATAGATGCAAATATATACTTTTAAGGCCATTGCAACAACCTGAATAGTGGTGAATCCATCTCAATCCATTGAATATAAATTCCAAACAACTTTTTAGACATCTTTGCGTTATTGAAATAAAAAAACATGAAAACGTACGCCTTCTTTATTTGTGCATTAGCGTGTTACAGTCTTTTTGGACAAGTTAACACAAAGGATATTAGTATTTACCGTGACAGTTATGGTGTGCCTCATGTCTATGCCCCAACGGATGAGGCGGCAGCGTATGGATTGGCTTGGGCTCATGCTGAAGATGATTTTAAAACCATTCAGTATACTTTTTTACCTTCGAAAGGGCTAATGGGTATGCATAGTGGAAAGGAAGGGGTAATTATGGATTATCTAGTTGCACTTTTGCGCTGTCGTGAAACAGCAGAAAAAAACAAAGGGAGTTTATCTCCTGAGGTTATGAAAGTTGTTGAAGGTTATGTTGCTGGAATCAATGCCTATGCCAAAGCTTTTCCCTCTAAAGTACTTGTTAAGAATAGCTTTCCAATGACGGTATTGGATTACTTAACAGGGTATAATCTCGTCATCCATTTTTTTTCTGATACAGGTGATATTTTGGGAGAATTGCTTTCAGGTAAGACTAAGACTGCGGAGGACGAGATGGAAGCTAAGAGCATTGGTTCAAATGCATTTGCTTTTAGTCGTGAAATAATGAAGCATAAAAAGACAGTTTTAAATGTTAATACACATCAGCCTCTTGAGGGGCCTTTTTCATGGTACGAAGCGCATGTAAACTCCGACGAAGGGTGGAATCTATTAGGTGGTTTGTTTCCAGGCTCACCCTTTCCTATGATTGGAACGAATGAAAACCTCGGTTGGACGCACACTTACAATTACCCAGATCTTACCGACGTTTATCAGCTAAAAATTAATCCGAAGAATAAAAACCAATATTGGCTTGATGGTGCCTGGGAATCTTTTGAAAAGCGATCTGTTCGATTGAAATTGAAGACCAAAACAGGATTGAAACTAGGAGTGAAGCGTCAGCTCTTGTGGAGTGTATTTGGTCCGGTTATAAAAAATAAAAAAGGTTCTTTCGCATTTTATTCCAACGCTTTTCAAAATATAGGATCGATCGACCAATGGTATCACATGGGTAAAGCCAAGAATTGGAAAGAATTCGAAGAAGCCCTAAAGATGATGTCTGTTCCGCGCTTTAACGTCATGTATGCGGATAGAGAAGATAACATCTTTTGGATGAGCAATGGTCTCGTTCCTAAAAGATCTTTGACGAGTGGTCGAATCAATGGGGTAATGAAAGGGGAGCGATTTGGGATTTTTGAGGCTGATTATTTAAGTTTTGATGCGCTCCCAAAATTGCTCAATCCAGAACATGGCTATCTGTTTAATACAAATAATTCGCCTTTTAATAGTGCGCATATAGATGACAACTTAAGCGGTGATGATTTTGAAGACCTGCAGATCGGCTATAAAGAATCTGAAAATAATAGGAGTCAAAGGTTTATGGATCTCAAAGCGGATAAAGCATCCCTAAGTATGGAAGATTTTTTCGCTATTAAATATGACATTCAGTACCCTGATTCGTTATGGACGCCTTCAGGTGCGCGGGTCGTTTTTGATGTTGATGCGCAGACTTACCCTAGTTTAAAAAGTGTTTTAACTCCAATTCAAAACTGGAATAAACGTGCAGATACTTTTAATATAGGAGCGGCCCAATGGGCGATTTACTATCAAAACTTTCTTGATTTAAAAACACGTGATTACAAGCCCTTGAAGCGAATGGAGAAAGCACTTAGGGCAACTAAGAAACATTTGAAAAAACACTACGGTCGTTATGATATTTCACTTAGGGAATACCAAGTGCATCATCGTGGTAACAAAAGACTTGCTGTACCAGGACTTACGGATATGATTGCAGCAATGACCAGTACTCCTTTTGAAAAGGGGAGGGCCAAGCCTGTTCACGGAGAGTCCTATATAATGATTATTCAATACACAAGTGAGGGTGTAGGTGTTGAAACTGTTTTGCCTTACGGGAATTCAAGAAACATGAAAGGGAATCATTATACTGATCAAATGGAAATGTATGCAAGACAAGAGCGAAAAAAAATGAGTTTAAAAAAGTCAGAGGTATTGACAAATGCCCTTAAGCACTACCATCCTCGTTAGATCTAAGATTGATTATAAAAGTTCGAGATGGTCTCTATGTATTTTGATTCTTCGGTGTTTATAAAGTTTTCCAATGGCTTGTTTAAAAGTTCTTTTACTCATCCCTAGTTCCTCATTTATCAAGTCTGAAGGTGATTTGTCACTAAGCATGAGTTTTCCATTTAATTGAAGCATCTCTAAAATTTTAGATTCTGCAAGGTCATATTTTTCAAAGCTAATAGGTTCAAGTCGGATGTCTAGCTTACCATCTTCGCGTACCTTTTCTACATAGCCTTTTCGTTCGTCTCCTGGATTGACCTTTGCTATAATATTTGAGTCAAAAATTAATCCGTCGTATCGGTTGTTGACAATAACGCTTATGCCGAGGTCATTTTCTTCACAGATCAGCAATTCCACCTCTTGTCCTTCGAGAGCTTCATTACATGCTTCAAGTGTTTTTCTCACCCGCATGCTTCCGAATAACCGGTCCGTTTTGTAGTCATACCTTAAAACAAATAGGTAATACCCTTCTTCCTCTAGACGACAAATTTGCTCGCTAAATGGAATCAAAAGATTTTTATCTAAACCCCAATCCGCAAATGCCCCTATAGGCTTAACCTGTGTGACGCGTAAATATTTATAGTCGCCAAGAAAGAGGTGAGGTGTTTCTGTGGTGCACACAATTCTCTGTTCTGAATCTTTAAAAACGAATACATCAATTTTATCTCCTAATTCATATGAGTGTAAGAGGTATTTTTGAGGTAGCAAAACTTCATTTCCTTGCTCATCCTCTAAGAATGCTCCTGGTGGGGTGAATCGATCAATGGTTAAATTATTTATCAGTCCTAGTTGCATTATGGTGTTTTTTGACGGTATTTTTTTCTATTGTATTTCCCTGTAGTGACGGATAACCCAGATGGGTTTCTCCTATATGCTCTGCGTAGTTTGCGTTGTTCTTTTTTATTGTATTCTTTCGGATTCTCTGTATCATTCAATTCGCTCTCTGGAGTTCTTGCAACATGGTTTATATCTCCATCATTATTTTTACCTGCTGTTGGGTTAATCCAGTCTTTTTTCAGCTTTTTTCTTTCAAGTTTACCCGTTCGTGCATTCATTTGTATAAAGCTTTTCGGTTCAAACTCTGGATCATTCACTGCAATAATATCTTCAGTTAATACCCAATAGGCGCCATTGTATGCATACGAATCATAAGAAAGATCAGGTACGTAATAGCTGTAAAGGCCTTCAAGTGAGGGCGCTTCAGGTGAAAGGTGGTCCATAACAATACGTCCGTATTTCTCTTCAAAGCGCACATTCATTACTGCCTGATTTGAATATTCAAATACAATGCGTTTGTCAAGATTATTGTTTGAGATAAATACAGGGCTTCCGAAACGCACACTTCTTTTCCCCAACACCAATACATCCATTATTTTAAAGTTACTACCAGTAGTGCCACCGTCCCAGCCAAGAAGCAAGTATTCTGTTTTGCTTCCATTTTCAAAAGGTACAATTTTGTAGTATAAAGCACCATACCATTTTGAGTAGTCTACTGTGCCTTTGGGTTTGCTATCATATGCGTCCAAGGTATCAACAAGCTCTACGATTCGTGTTTTTTTATTTGACTTTATAAGAATGAATCCGCCATAAGCGTATGACATATCTGGATACTCAATGTTCCAGTTAATAATCCTAATTTTTTCATCTGGACTATCCAGTATTGCTACAGATTCTAGATGTTTAAATTTATAGTCAAATGCTCCAGGCAAACTTAGGAAAGCTTTGAATTCATCTTTGAATGTCTCATTTTGTGCATCCATCTGTTCCGCAGTAGAGGCCTGTCTAAATTTAAGTAAAGTTTGATTCAGCGCTATTTCTTGAATTTCCAGTTTTGTCTGTGAAAAAGCACAGCCTGCACCCATGAATAGGAAAAAGGTTATTTTGAATACTAGATGCATATGGAGTTAAAACGTATCCCTTTGAAAAGAGTTACGCTTAGAGTTTTTTCAGGTTTGAAATTGTTGCTGAAGGATTATCAGACTTAAATACGTAACTACCAGCGACAAGCGCATCAGCGCCTGCAGCACTCAGTGCAGCACCAGTTTGAAGATTTACACCCCCATCGACTTCTATGATAGCGGAGGCATTATGTTCTATGATTAAAGCTTTCATCTTTGCAACTTTAGCAACACTCGAAGGAATGAATTTTTGCCCACCAAAGCCAGGATTTACAGACATGATTAAAACAAGATCCAAATCACTAAGAACTTCTTCAAGAACTTGAACTGGTGTGTGAGGATTGAGTGCCACTCCTGCTTTCACACCATAGCTTTTAATGAGTTGGATACTACGGTGGAGATGCGGACAAGTCTCATAATGCACCGTTATTATATCTGCACCAGCATCAACAAAGTCTTTGATGTATTGATCAGGATTAGCAATCATTAAATGCACATCCAAAACCTTGTCTGTATGTGTATTAACGCTTTTAAGAATTGGAAATCCAAAAGAGATATTAGGAACAAAGACGCCATCCATCACATCAATATGGAGCCAATCGGCCTCAGAGTTGTGAAGCATTTTGGTGTCTCTTTCAACATTGCCGAAGTCACAGGATAAAATAGATGGGGATACGATCATTTTTTATTTACAAAAATAATTACTTTTCGCAATGTACACGTCTCCTTTAAAAGACTCTGTGAATAATATATATCTTTGGCCTTTCTTTTATGATGTTGAGTCTTACACTTCTTCTTGCCCTTTTGACGGTTCTGATATCTTATCAGGGATTTTCGAATCTCAAATTTCAAGAAAAGAGCATGTTTATCCCATACGGAGTAAAGTACAATAAAGAGTATTATCGGATGCTTTCGCATGTATTTATACATGCAGATTGGACGCATCTTTCTTTTAATATGATTTCCCTTTATTTTTTGGGTAGTTTTCTTGAAACTCAATGGGTGTATGAATTTGGTTTAATGGCCAACTATTATTTTGTCATTCTGTATTTTGGGGGTGCGCTGACCGCAACATTATGGCCTTTTTACAGGAATTCAGAAAATCCTTCTTATAGATCGTTAGGCGCTTCGGGTGCCGTTTCTGCAGTTGTATTTGCTGCAATGTTGTGGTATCCTGAACTGGAACTTTATCTTATGTTTATTCCAATTCCTATTAAAGCATACGTTCTTGCTCCATTGTATCTAGCCTTTGAATATTATTCTTTAAAAAAGGGTGGTTCGGGAGTTGCGCATGATGCACATATTGGAGGTGCCGTATTTGGGATTTTATTTGTATTATTGATTGATAGCAACAAAGGAATTGAATTTTTAGCGCTCTTATTTTAAAATGTCTGTACTTTACATAAATAGTAACGGTAATCTTTTACCTAATTCTTCACCGACAATAGATCCGGGAAACCGCGCACATCTTTATGGTGATGGTGTTTTTGAAACGATTCGCATTGTTAGTGGTAAACCTATCAATGTAGAAAATCATATTGTACGTTTAATTGAAGGTGCAAAAGTTTTGCGAATTAGAGTGCCAAGCTATTATAACAGTGCCTTTTTTCAAGAGAGAATTGAAGAGCTTATTGAAAAGTCAAATATTTCTAAGGGTGGAAAATGTCGATTATCTCTTGACCGTGCTACAGGTGGAACATACTTACCTAGCTCAAACGAATCGAATTTTTATATCGAAGTAGAAACGTATGGGTCTAACTTTTTTGAGTTAAATGCAAAAGGGCTTGAGGTTGATATTTATTCTGATATTAAACTTCAAAAAAACTTTCTTTCAAACTTTAAAACGAAATCCTGCCTGCATTATGTTATGGCCGCAATAGCAGCGAAAGAAAAAGGATTGGATGATTTATTCTTGAGTAATGATAAAGGAAATATCCTTGAAACGTCATCGAGTAATATCTTTGTGGTTAGTAATGGTGTTCTTTACACGCCTGGATTGGAAGAAGGTTGTTTGGCGGGTACAATGCGAATGCAGGTTATTAATCTTGCTCTTGCTCACGGAATAAAGGTTTATGAGTGTAGTATTTTACCTCAAAATTTACTTGCTGCTGACGAAGTTTTTATAACAAATGCGATTAAAGGTATAAACTGGATCGGCGGATACAGGACCAAAACATTCTCAAATTCCATAGCACGAAAGCTAATAATTGCACTCAATGAATCTTGGAGAAAAAAAATAGAAGTATAGCGATTGTCATTTTCAACGTTACATCGTTCATAATTCAAATCTCATACTCATCTAGATAAGGCCTTTCCGATTATATTTGTTAATCACCACCATGCAATTGTTATAAAATGGCCGAAAATCAATATACAGAAGACAATATACGTTCACTAGATTGGAAAGAACACATTCGTTTGCGTCCTGGAATGTACATCGGTAAACTTGGAAATGGCGCTGCGGCTGACGACGGTATTTATCTGCTCGTAAAGGAAGTTGTAGACAACTGTATTGACGAATTTGTAATGGGGAATGGCAGAAAAATTGACCTTCAAATTAAAGACGGTTTAGTTACAGTCCGGGATTATGGGCGTGGTATTCCGTTGGGTAAGGTGGTGGATGTTGTTTCCAAAATGAATACTGGAGGAAAATACGACTCAAAAGCATTTAAAAAGTCAGTGGGTCTAAATGGTGTAGGTACTAAAGCTGTTAACGCTTTGTCATCGCATTTCTCAGTTTATGCGGTGCGGGAAGGAGAACTCAAAAAAGCATCTTTTAGTCGTGGAAACTTAACTGAAGAATTTCCATTGGAAAAAACTGATGAATCCAACGGTACATATGTGGAATTCACGCCTGATGATGAGATATTTAAAAAGTATGCATTCAAAACGCCATACATCGATAAGATGCTTTGGAATTATTGTTATTTGAATCGTGGCTTGGCCATATATTTTAATGGTACCAAGTTTCAGTCTAAAAATGGATTAAAGGACCTGCTTGAAAACAACATGGATGGTGAACCTTTGTATCCGATTATTCATCTTGAAGGAAAAGATATTGAGGTTGCCTTTACACATGGTAAAACGTATGGTGAAGATTATTACTCATTTGTAAATGGTCAACATACTACTCAGGGGGGTACGCATCAAAGTGCATTTCGAGAATCTGTTGCTAAAGTGATTAAGGATTTTTACAGTAAAAATTATGAAGCCTCAGATATTCGACAATCAATTGTAGCCGCAGTTTCTGTAAAAGTTATGGAACCCGTTTTTGAATCTCAAACGAAAACAAAACTTGGTTCTCAAGAAATTGAACCGGGAGGTAAATCAATGCGGGCGTTTATAAATGACTTTCTAAAGGATAAACTTGATAACTTCCTTCATAAGAATCCTGAAGTTGCTAAAACCATTGAGAATAAGATTAAACAATCTGAAAAAGAAAGAAAGGAGCTTGCTGGAATCCGTAAAATAGCACGAGAACGCTCAAAAAAAGCAAATCTTCACAACAAAAAACTAAGAGACTGCAGAATTCACTTGAATGATTTAAAAAATGATAGAAGAGAGGAGACCACCTTGTTCATAACAGAGGGAGACTCTGCGAGTGGTTCAATTACAAAGTCACGTGATGTCGGTACTCAAGCCGTTTTTTCTTTGAAGGGAAAGCCTCTGAATTGCTACGGATTAACAAAAAAGGTTGTTTATGAGAATGAGGAGTTCAATCTTATACAAGCCGCTTTGAATATTGAGGATGATTTAGAAAACCTGAGATATAATAAGGTGGTTATTGCGACGGATGCCGATGTTGATGGAATGCATATTAGAATGTTGTTACTTACCTTTTTTCTCCAGTTTTTTCCAGATCTTGTTAAAAAGAATCACGTTCACGTGCTTCAAACACCTTTATTCCGTGTAAGAAATAAGAAGAAAACACTTTATTGTTACTCTGAAGAAGAGCGCAGAAGCGCAATGGAGGAGATTGGAAAGAATGCTGAAATCACTAGATTTAAAGGGTTAGGGGAGATATCGCCTGATGAATTTATTCATTTTATTGGCGACGAAATGAGATTGGAACCCGTATTATTATCTCATAATGCTTCGATAGACTCTATACTCTCATATTTCATGGGTAAAAATACACCACAGCGACAAGAGTTTATAATTGAGAATTTAAGAGTAGAGAAAGATGAATCTAAAGACTCTGAAGATGTTGCACCCAAGAAAGAAATAGCCTAAGTTTTATGTCAGACGAAAATCTAGAAAACCAACAGAACGAAGAGAAGGAGCAGAATCCTTTTGAAAATCAAGATTTAGACGAGAATATTATTCCCGTTAGTGGGCTCTACGAAAGTTGGTTCTTGGATTATGCGAGTTATGTAATACTTGAGCGAGCAGTTCCTGGATTAGCTGATGGACTAAAACCAGTTCAAAGAAGGATTCTTCACTCCATGAAGGAGATGGAAGACGGTAGATATAACAAGGTCGCTAATATCATTGGAAACACTATGAAGTACCATCCGCACGGAGATGCCTCAATAGGTGATGCTTTGGTGCAACTTGGTCAAAAAGATTTATTAATCGACTGTCAAGGGAACTGGGGTAACACCTTGACTGGAGACGGTGCTGCAGCTCCAAGATATATTGAGGCGCGCTTGTCAAAGTTTGCGCTTCATGTAGCCTTTAATGCAAAAACAACCAAATGGCTCTCTAGCTATGATGGGAGGAATAAGGAACCGAACAATTTGCCAATGAAGTTCCCTCTGCTTCTTGCTCAGGGTGCCGAAGGTATTGCAGTAGGTATGGCCTGTAAGTTTTTACCACATAATTTCATTGAGCTCATAGATAACTCGATTAATCATTTGAGAGGAAAAAAGGTTCAGTTCTTTCCTGATTTCCCGAACGGAGGCATGGCCGACTTTTCGAATTATAATGATGGTAAAAGAGGTGGACGGGTTCGTGTGCGAGGAAAGATAAAAAAGCAAGATGCTAAAACTTTAATTATTCATGAAATACCTTTTGGAACATCTACAAGTTCATTGATTGATTCCGTATTGAAAGCAAATGACAAAGGAAAAATAAAAATCAAAAAAATAGAGGACAATACCTCGGCTGATGCAGAAATCATTATTCATCTTTCTCCAGGAGTTTCTCCTGACAAGACAATAGATGCCCTATATGCTTTCACGGATTGTGAGGTTTCAATCTCCCCAAATTCGTCCATTATAGATAAAGAAAGACCCGTTTTTTTAGGGGTTTCAGAGATTCTAAAAGCAAATACAGATGAGACGGTCTTTCTGTTAAAAAGAGAGCTTGAAATTAAATTAGCGGAGCTAGAGGCGCAATGGCATTTTGCCACATTAGAAAAAATATTCATTCAGAAAGAAATGTATATTGACTTTAAAAATTATGCTGACCGCGAAAGTTTATATGCCTACTTATATACATCCTTTAAGCCATACAAAAAACAGTTTATTCGCGAAATCACAGATGAGGATCTTCATAGATTGACGCAAATCCCGATGATTCGAATTACAAGGTTTGATAGCTCAAAGGCAGACGATAACCTACTTAAAATTGAAGGCCAAATCACAGAGGTGAAGGACTATCTTTCGAATCTCGTTGAATATGCTATCGATTACTTTAAAAATCTCAAGAAGAATTTTGGTGAAGGTAAAGAGCGTAAAACTGAAATGAAAACGTTTGAAAATATTAGCGCTTCGAAGGTCATAATCGCAAATAAAAAATTATTTATCGATTATGAGGAAGGCTTTATTGGATTTGGTTTAAAAAAGCTTCAGGCTGTAAGCGATTGTTCTGAAATAGATGATATTATCTGCTTCTTTAAATCGGGTAAAATGTTGATTACTAAAATTACGGATAAGAAATTTGTTGGTAAAGATCTAGTTTACGCCAACGTATGGAAACGTGGAGATAAAAGAACAATTTACCACGTTATGTACAGGGATGGAAGCGCGGGTCCTGCAATGATGAAGCGATTCTATGTTAATAGTATTACGCGTGATACTGAATATGATCTAACAAAAGGAAATAAGAGTTCTAAAATTCTTTATTTCTCGGCCAATCCAAATGGAGAGAGAGAGATTGTCAGTGTTTCTTTGCGGCCAAGACCCCATTTGAAGCGTTTAAAGTTTGATGTTGATTTAGGAGATTTATTGATCAAAGGAAGAAAGTCTGTTGGAAATCGTGTTACGAAAGAACTTATTCAAAAGGTGGTTCTCAAAGAAACGGGTGGTTCTACCTTGGCTGCAAGAAAAATTTGGTTTGATGCTGTAGTTGGAAGGCTAAACGATGAAGAGCGCGGACAGTTTTTAGGAGAGTTTAAAGGAGAGGACAAGCTGCTTTCCCTTTATGCAAATGGTTCGTACAAGCTTGGAAGTTTCGATTTATCGACGCGTTTTGATGATGATATGATTCATTTGGAAAAATGGAACCCAGGCCATGCCATTTCTGCTGTTTATTATGATGGGCAAAAAGAGCTTCATTTTGTAAAGCGTTTTGAATGTGAAATCAATAACAAGAAAAGGGTTGTTTTCATTAGCGAAAGTGAAGGTTCAACTCTAGATGTAGTCTCAACTGCATTTAAACCTGAGGTTAAAATCGTTTACAATAAACATTTAAAAGCGACAAAAAATCTACCAGATACCATTTTAGACTTAAGTTCTTTTATAGATGTCAAGGGAATGAAAGCCCAAGGGAACCAACTCACAAAGTTAAAGGTTAAAGAAGTTTTATTAAATCATCCAATTGGTGCAAGTACCGAGCCTTGGCCTTCTACTGATGCGTCACCGGCTTTAAAGGATTCAGAACTTAATGTGGTGCAAGCGTCACTTTCTAATGAAAAGGAAGATACGCATGTTGCTGTAAAAAACACAAAAACTTCTGGGAAACAAGACATTGACCCAAAAACAAAAAGTTCATCTAAGGTCAAATCTTCCAACTCAAAACCAAAAGAGAAAGTACCTACCGACGTTAAAGCTTCTAATGTGGATAAAACAAAAAAGGTA
>JAQXCN010000039.1 GCA_029251865.1 Crocinitomicaceae bacterium
CGTTTCATCAGTTGCACATTGTCCT
This sequence comes from Crocinitomicaceae bacterium, assembly GCA_029251865.1. Lineage (GTDB taxonomy): Bacteria > Bacteroidota > Bacteroidia > Flavobacteriales_D > Crocinitomicaceae > UBA952. The sequence goes on from JAQXCN010000039.1 coordinate 26, forward strand.
GCATCAGGTGTAAATGTATATGTTGTAGTTGCTGTATTGTTAATGGCTGGGAACCAAGACCCAACGATACTGTTTGTCGAAGTTGAAGGAAGAACAATAGTACCTCCTGTACATTGAGCAAGCACTTGAGTGAAAATTGGTGGAATTTGTGCATTCACATTCACGGTCATCGCATGATTAGTCGCACACTGTCCTGCATCTGGTGTGAAGGTGTAGTTTGTAGTCGCTGTGTTATTAACCGCTGGTGCCCATGATCCTGAGATACTATTCGTACTTGAACCTGGTAAGCTTAATGCATCTCCACTACAGATGTCTGCTATTGGGTCAAAAGAGGGAACAATTCCTGAACCTACGTTCACAGTCATCGTCTCCGTAGTAGCACACTGTCCTACATCTGGAGTAAAAGTATAAGTTGTCGTTACCGTGTTATTAATTGCTGGAGACCATGACCCAGTTATTCCATTGATTGAAGTTGTTGGCAAGCTAAGTGCATCACCAGGACAAATATCAGCAATAGGTGAAAAACTAGATGTAACACCATCTGTAATAGTAACTTGTATTTCTTCTTGATTTGTTATCGTACAAATCACACTAGACACGACAGCAGTAATCGTTGTAGAACCAGCTGAAATTGTTGGGGTGAATGTTGTAGATGTTGATGCAGGGTTGGAGAAATCTCCTCCTGAAGACGACCAAGCAATTGATGTACCAATACCTGCAACAATAGCATTTAAGTTAATTACATCACCAATACAAGCTGAAAAATCAGCTATTGGATCGATAGTTGGCGCTGGTCTTACAACTACCGTTAATGTATTCGGTAATGCACATTGACCGGGATTGGGAGTGAAAGTGTATGTCGTTGTTGTCGTATTGTTTACCGCGGGAGACCATGACCCTGCAAAACCTTCTTGGCTTATGGCAGGAAGTACTAGTGTCTCACCTGCACAAACATAATTTATTGGAGTAAATGTTGCCTGCGTCTCAACAGGCGAGGCGACAGTTGCCACATTACCCGAGGAACATCCTGTATTATCAGTTACAACGGCTGTATAATCGCCTGCTGCCAAATTTGTTATCGTATTTGAATTTAACGATGAGAAAGAAGTAGTTGAAATCAACATCCCCGAAGCATCATACCATTGGTAAGTCCATGGCAATGCTGAGCCAACTGCCTCGACAGTTGCACTACCTTCGGCAGCAGAAGAACCACATGAAACATCAACTGCAGAAATATTTGGTGGTTCAGCACAACATGATAGCATACTTGAATACTCTGTCGTTAAATCACTTTGACAATAAGCGCCTACGTAACTACCAGATTCATTATCGGCCGAAGTATTTACAGTTAAAGTGAGCGGAACACTTGAAGAGCAAGATATAGGAGGTAAGGTAGTTAATGTCCAACAAAATTCTGGATCGCAATTTTCAGCTCCTGAATCCCCATAATTATCTCCAGGATCATTGGGATCACAAGGAATAGGACTACACCCTCCATTTGATTCGTAATAAAACCCTGAAGGGAATGTTCCTGCATTTGGTCCTGTTCCAGTAACACCTGCTGGAACCCAAGACCAACTTCCTGAGCCAGAACAAGAGGGTGGAACAGTTGTCGCAACGTCATTGACTGTAGTCTCCCAACCAGCACCCCACTCTACCTGAACACCATGAAGCCAAACCGCACCTGTTTGATTGTAATCGGTTATGGTGTAACAAAATTCAACAGTTTGACCGGCTGAATAAGCACCATTAATCGGAGGAGGATTTGCAGTCAATATACCAACCTCAAGACAACCCGAGCAATCCAAATTATTATTAAGGTCTAGAGAAAAATTTCCTTGAATAAAAGGAGCATTTCCGCTAATTTGAATAAGGTATGTTTCACCAATAATCAGTGGTCCAAAAGTCTCATTTAAATTACCTGCGGCATCAGCTACGGCACATCCTCTTCCGGTAAGATTAATGCAATTACCAGACCAAAGTCCAAAGTTCAAATTTGCCATTGAACCAGAAATATTCACCCCTAATTCGGTTCCACTGGCTACAAAGGAATACCAGACATCTACTGCCCCATCAGCCATTTCAGTTGCTGAACCTTGGCACCCTGTCATATAAACATAGGGATTTGCCGCAGTAGAACCTATTGTGCTGCCATTTTCTGTAATTGCAGCACCGACTCCGTATTGAGTGGGGTTTCCTCCGGTGCAGGCATTTGGTGCGGGTAGTGTTCCTAGATCAACTGCATTTGAACAATCATCCCCTTGCGCAAAGACAAAATTTGAAAAAATTGAGAAAACTAAAAGTATCAAGCGTGTCCGTTTCATATTGTTTAGTTTTTAGGTTTAAAGAACTTGCGAGACTTTGGAACAAAAATGTTCCCATTCTCAGCGATTACGTAAATGTTGTTTGATTCTAATAATTCACTTTGGAAACAATTATCGAGATAAGAGTTATAAGTTAAAAGCAGTTGATTTTTACTTTTCAGATATACAGTAGCACCATCATCAAATTGCAACTTGAAACCTATTTCTTGATGATAATATCCACACCAATTTGCATTATTAACGGCTTCTGTTATTTTAGATAAAGAGTATTTTGAGCCTAATTGAATATCTGAATACTTTTCCTGAGCATGTGTAAAAAACACAGTGAAGAAAAGACAAAAAAGTAGAGTCTTTTTCATAATTGAGTCTATGAGAACTCTATTAAAATTCAAGGCTTAGCACTGCACTTTGCGTGAGGACTTTTAGAGGAAATCGGCTGTTAAATGCAAATAAAATGCACATACAGAGGGAGATAACAATCCATCTAGAGGGAGGCTTTGAGTTTCATTAAGAGTTTAGTTTTGTTTTAGTTTAGCAAAGCAAAAGTAAGAGAATCGCCGAGAAAGTCAAAATATTCAAAGGGTTTTTAATCTGTGCAATTGCACGGCGCATCAAAAAGCACCTCAACACCTCTTAGCATATCCCTAATTTCAGACTGTTTTTTCGAATTAAACATAAGGCCTCTTAGGTCCAATTCTATGAGTGATTTTGAACGGTTTAAACCTGTGCCCAAGGTCCTTATTGGGTTGTTATACATATCTAACACTTCGAGCTTCGGACAGATGTAAATAGAATTAGGAATGTAAGTCAAATCATTACTTCCAAGGCGAAGTTCTCTTAGATTTTCTAACTTAAATAATAGCTTTGGAAAAACCTCAAATCTGTTTTTACTTAAATTAAGGATTTCAAGATTCTTGAAACCTAAAATAGAGGGGTTTATTGCACCAAAACGATTCTTTGATAAATCCAACCCAATAAGATTGGTATAAATAAATATCTCCGAAGGGATTTCTGATAATTTATTTCGTGAAAGGCTTAAATAAAAAACAGAATCTGGAGGTATCGCCTTAGCTTCTTTTAATGAATAGTAAGATTGTGCGCTAACAGAAAGGGGGATACTAGTGCTCCAAATGATTAAAAAAATTACGAACCTTTTTACTGTCATCATTTAATTGTGATTTCAATGCCTCTAAATTAGAGAAAGTTTTTTCTTTTCGAATGTAGCGATACAAGAATACTGCCACGTGTTCACCATAAACTTCCGTATTGAAATCAAAAAGATGTACTTCAACCTTTTTCTCTAACGATTCTTTAGCTAAAACTGTTGGATTCATGCCAATATTCATCATTCCATCAATTAAGGCACCACCAATTTGAACTCGCACCGCATATACCCCATCTTTTGGCAAGATTTTATGCTGATTTTTGATTTCAATATTGGCTGTGGGGAAACCGATTGTTCTTCCGATTTTCTGACCTTCTACTACCACGCCGGAATACCGAAATGGTCTCCCTAAAAAACCGTTCGTTTTTTCAATGTCTCCTTCCAAAAGGGACTGTCTTATTTTTGTAGAACTCACATTGACCTCTTGAACCTCTTCAGCTGAAATTTCCTCAACTTTAAAATCAAAAATCTTTGCAGTCTCTTTTAAAAATTCTAAATCTCCTTCACGATTTCTTCCAAATTGATGGTCATAACCAATAACTAGAGTTTTAACTTTTAACTTTTCAACGAGTATATCACGGACAAATTCAAAGGCTGTCAAACGAGAAAACGCTTTGGTAAATGGATAAATAATAAGATTATCTAAACCTAATTTTTCAAGAGAATCTATTTTCTCATCAATGGTTTGGATCAATTTCAAATTATGATTATCCGGAAAAACTACCATTCTTGGATGAGGGTAAAAAGTAAAAAGAATACTCTCCCCAGATATTTCATCAGCCAATTTATTGAGACGAGATAAAATTTTCTGATGACCTTTATGAACACCGTCAAAAGTCCCAATCGTTACAACGGAGTTTTTAAATTCTCCTAACTCGTCAATTCCTTTATAAATTCTCACCTCTTGATTGTAGGCTACAAATTTACGCAATTGTACTTAATGGACTTTCCCATTCAAAGGATTAAGTCTATTTTTAGCAGAAATAAATAAAAATGAAAAAAAACCTTAGTTTAATTTTTAGTTTTTTCCTTGTCTTAAATCTATTTGCCGACGAAGGGATGTTAATCCCGTCCTTGATCAAAGCTTTTGAATCCGATATGAAAGCAAAAGGAATGCAACTTAGCGCCGAAGATATCTACAGCGTAAACGCCTCCAGTCTCAAAGATGCAATATTTCAATTTGGAGGTGGATGTACCGCAGAGGTTGTTTCTAACAAAGGACTACTCCTGACGAATCATCATTGTGGATACTCCCAAATCCAGTCACACTCTTCTCTTGAAAACAATTACATTGAAAATGGATTTTGGGCTCAAAATTTTGAACAAGAACTCACGAATCCAGGACTAACGGCGATGCGGATCGTTCGTATTGATAATGTTACTGAAGCTGTATTGCTCGGGATATCTTCAGACACACAAAAAGATGAAATCAAATCAAATATTGAACAACTCATTAAACAGGCAACAGAAGGCACACACTATACGGCTCAAGTAAAGGCTTTTAATTATGGAAATGAATATTACCTCATGCTTAAAGAAACTTTTTTAGATGTACGATTTGTTGGGACACCTCCCAATTCAATTGGTAAGTTTGGAGGGGATACGGATAATTGGGTCTGGCCAAGACATACTGGAGATTTTTCCGTTTTCAGAATCTATGCAGGGAAAGATAATAAACCAGCAAATTATTCAATTGAAAATGTACCGTACTCACCCCTGCACTACTTGCCGATTTCTATGAAAGACCGCAAAAGTGGAGATTTCACAATGGTTTATGGATTTCCTGGTAGTACAGAACAGCATGTTTGCTCTAATTATTTAAGCCAAATCATGGAAAAAGAACGTCCGGCTCGAATACGGATGAGAGACCTTTCTTTATCTGTTATTGACAAAGCAATGAAAAACTCGGAACTCGTTCGTATTCAGTATGCCTCTAAGCAAGCGCGTATATCAAATGCTTGGAAAAAATGGATTGGTCAAGTCGACGGACTTAAAAGGCTTGATGCCGTTGACCTAAAAGAGCAAACTGAAAGTAAATACACACAAAAAGCGTTATCGAATGACACATGGTCAAAGAAATATGGGCAAGTCGTAGATAAAATGAATGCTCTTTCAGCAGCAGCGTTTGATTATGAATTCAAATATGCCATGGGTATCGAGTACTTTTATGTTGGTGCTGAATATTTCAAGCTGATTCGTTCAACACAAGACCTCATCAAAAATTATGTGAAGTACGAAGAGGAAGGAAAAATTCAGGATATTAAAACCTCATTGCTTGAAAACGCAAAAGCCTTCTTTAAAAATTACAATGTTCAAATTGATAAAGAGATCTTTGAGTTATTAAGCAAAGAATATTTTCAATATAATCCCTCTTCAGATAAGAGGATAGCATCCTCAATTGTCTATAATAAATCTGCTTTTACAGATGCTTCTCGTTATGAAAAATTCATTACTCAGTTCACCAAAAAAAACGTCAAAAAAATAAGCAAAGATCCAGGCTATGCGCACTATTCAAATTATTATAACAATTGGGTAACTGACGTAATTCCAAATTATTATGGCTTTAAGGATAATATGGATCTTTTACTTAAAACTTTTGTAGCCGGGAAATTAGAAATGTTCCCTAATAAAAAACATTGGCCAGATGCAAATAGCACATTAAGAATAACCTTTGGTCAATTAGAGGGCTCTGAACCCGCAGACGGAAAAGTATACACCGAGCATACAACATTAGATGGGATTATTGCAAAATACAATTCAGGGAATCCAGACTTTGACTTAAAGCCTAGGATGTTGGAGCTTTATCAAAGTAAAGA
>JAQXCN010000046.1 GCA_029251865.1 Crocinitomicaceae bacterium
ACACTGAGTCCATCTGACTTTAGGCAAGAACTCTTTCAAATGATAAGAAAACTAACGGACGAAGTAATTTTTAATTAAAGTGGCGCGTAGTGATAAATCGTATTATCAACAGACTCGTCTCGTAAAACGAGAACTTTTTTACTCAATGAAATCACACGAAGATTTTTATTTGGGTTGTTTTGTAAGATTGTTTGTTTATTAAAACTACCCTCCAATGCGTATGCCCATGTCCATGAGCCTATTACGGTATCCGCAACGACATCTCCATCCAAACCAACTTGGTTATTAATACCTCCTAACAACTGAGGGTTGTTTCCAATCCTTGTAAATGTTGAATCTGAACCGTCAATAGAAAAATCTAAATGGTCAAAAACTTCGAATTCGTTACCATCAGTATCCACAGCTTTAATACATCTCCAGGTAGTTTCTGTCAATCTTTTCTCAGGGGATTTAAAGGTAATAAATGGCTTCTTATATTTCCCACAAGAGACAAAAAGACAAACGATAAATATTCCAAATAAAGACTTCATAGTAGAGATTTATATTTCAAAGATATAAAATCACATCCTTTTTGGGGCATGAATACCCAAAAGATGTAAGCTTTTTTCTATCACTTGATTAATATTCTTACTTAAAATCAGTCGATTAGAACGAATTTCTAAATTCGTTTCAGGTAAGATCTTTACATTTTGATAAAACTGATTATACATCTTTACAAGCTCATAACAATAACTTGTTAATGCAGAAGGGGCGTAATTCCGAGCAGCCTCGTCTATTACAGACGGAAACCTAGAGAGTGCTTTAATTACCTCTTTTTCACTTTTGATCAATTCCAATTGCTGCGATACTTCCATCTTAAATGCCCCTGCCTTTTGAAGCAACGACGATATTCTAGCATAGGTATATTGAATAAAAGGTCCTGTATTTCCATTTAAGTCAATTGACTCTTGAGGGTTAAACATCATTCTCTTTTTCGGATCTACTTTTAACAGATAATACTTCAATCCTGACATACCTATTTGGTGATATAACTTTTCCTTATCTTCCTCAGACATATCCTCTAAATGACCGCGCTCTTTTGTCATATCACGAGCGCCATCGATTACGTCCTTCATAAGATCATCTGCATCGACGACAGTACCTTCTCTTGACTTCATTTTACCTGTCGGTAAATCGACCATGCCATAAGAAAGATGGTGACAATTATCTGCCCAAGAATATCCTAGCTTCTTGAGGATTAAGAAAAGAACCTTAAAATGATAATCCTGTTCGTTACCCACAGTATATACCATACCATCTATTGTAGGATAATCTTTAAATCTATCTATTGCTGTTCCGATATCCTGCGTCATATATACGGCGGTCCCATCTGAACGCAGTACAATCTTTTCATCCAAACCATCATCAGTTAAATCAATCCAAACCGATCCATCCTCTTTTTTATAAAAAACATCTTTTTGGAGACCTTCTTGAACCACATCTTTACCTAGATTGTAAGTATCAGATTCATAATAAAGCTTGTCGAATGAAACCCCCATTGTATGGTAAGTATGCTCAAACCCTTTATAAACCCAACCATTCATGGTACTCCAAAGTAAATATACCTGAGGGTCACGTGCCTCCCATTTAATTAACATTTTTTTTGCCTCTTTGAGCAATGGTGTATTCGCCTTAGCGAGTTCCTTGAGTTTAGCGTCTAATGCTTTTAACTGCTCAGTAGTTTTTCCTTTCTTAGCAACTTGAAGTTTTCGCACCTCACTTTCAAGAGATTCATTGATTATTTCTCGATCCCATTCGTTTAATAATACACCTGCCTCGGTATTCATTTGCTTATCAAACTCAACATAATATTTGCCTACAAGTTTATCTCCTTTTAACCCTGTATTATCAGGAGTCTCTTTTTCACCTGAGGCATTTATTGGGGAGAATCTCTCCCACGCTAACATACTCTTACATATGTGAATGCCTCTGTCGTTAATGATCTGAGTTCGTATTACCTTGTGACCATTTGCTTCTAAAATCGAAGAAACGGAATCTCCTAAAAAGATATTTCTTAAATGCCCTAAGTGCAAAGGTTTATTGGTGTTTGGCGAAGCATATTCAACCATTACCAAAGGCTTTGAATCTGGGGTGTTGATACCATAATTAGAGTTTGAACAAGTATCGAGAATTTGCAACCAATACTGATCTGAAAGTACGATATTCAAGAACCCTTTTAAAACATCATAGCTTTGTATTGCATCAATTTGTTCCACTAAAAAAGCACCAATTTTATGACCTGCTTCTTCAGGTTTACAACGGAGAAGTTTCACAAAAGGGAAAACAACAAGCGTAAAGTCTCCCTCCACATCCTTTCGAGTAGGTTGAAATTGAATCATACTTTCCGCAATGTCCGAACCAAAAAGGGCTTTGCTGTTTTTAAGTATTAAGGCTTTTATCTTTTGCTCCATGATAATTCAAATTGATTTACGACAAGACTGCGCAAATTTAAAGATTTACCTTCAATGGTGCATTTTATTTTAGCAACTCTTTGAAAATAGTATATTTGCTGTATTCGGGGATGTAGCTCAGTTGGCTAGAGCGCTTGACTGGCAGTCAAGAGGTCGTGGGTTCGACTCCCATCTTCTCCACTCGTAGAAAGTCCATAAATCCGAGGTGTTTATGGGCTTTTTAAAACCCTACTTATTAATAAAATCTCATATAATCATAATTATCCCACTGGTCTAAATCAATTCCAAATTCTTCAAATGTCTCGGGCGTCATAATAAGAGAATTTAATTTTTTTCTTCCCTTTTTATTGTCTGATAGCCAAATACCCGAAGCATCGTCTCGCACTAAAGTTGGCCAACTCGATTCAAAACTGGTATTTTGGTCAAGCTCAAAAGATTTCAAATAAGGAAAGTGTGCGGTAATAATTGGCTTTTTGGCTTCCTCAGTTTTCTTTGCAAAGTAAACATCATCATATCTGACCTCATCACCTAGTTTTCGATAGGTCAAAATAATGACATCGGTTTCATTCAATGTTGCGTAGGTATCCTTCTCAATACTCTCAAGTGGTGTTCCGTCTCCCTTAAGAGATGCTTTTTTGAACTTTTCCTTTAGAATTTGATAAGTACTGTTTGCTGAGAAGTCAACTAGCATTCCAGGCTCTTCAATAATTTTTTTGGCGATTTTGCTAATTGAATCATACCAAACATCAAATGTTTGATGCTCTCTGTAAAGAACATCCATCAAAAACTTTTCACTATCAGAATAAGTTGAAGTTGTGGCAACCATATTCTCTGTATAATCAGATATGACTCTGTCAAGGCAAGAGGCTACACTATAATCGTAACCATTTACAAGAGGATACAAATGCGTATATCGATGCTTACAATTCAAATACAAATTCCATAAATCGGTCTCGTACTTTAGGGATTTTTCTTCATTATTCCTCGCTTCACTCCAAAACTTAAAAATTTCTTCGCGAGGATATATCTCACTGAAATCATCTTGATCTATGGGAGAGTTTAAACCTAAAGCTAGAATTGAATCATACCAAACGTCAAAAGACTGATTTTCTTTAGAACAATCTAAAGTTGATTTGATATAAGAATTACCGTCCGGTCTAAGACCCTCAAACCAAATATAACTTGTGTTCTCAGATTGAATTTTTTTTAATATGCTCAGGTCCATATTCTTGTATGACAATTCACTATTCAACATGTTTTTTTGATACTGGCTTACAAAGCTTTCAGGATTAGATACATCAAATAAAACTTTAGACTTTCCTTTATTTCTAAACACTTTATATCCTTTTTCTACAACTTGTTTTGGCCTAAATGTATGATAACAAGTCACATTATAATCATCTGAGACAATATCAATTTCAGAAGATTCTTTATTCTGATAAAACAAGGTAAGGCTAACACGTTCTCCACTACCCATCCACTTAAGTATATCTTCCGGTAAAGTAGAACCTTCAAAAAATTCTCCATCGACTTCTCCCCCGATAACATTGAATGGTGATGAAGCTTGTGTATCGAGAGGGTCGTATGCCACCAAAAGCTTATTTGACTCACCTACCAATAGCATGTTTGATATAATCTGGGGATTCCTTGAGGAATACTCAACAGATGTCGGTACAATCGTTTCGTCATTGGGATCATTCAGTAAATTGATTTGTGCGTTTGACTGAAAAACAAACAATACGATTACAATACTTAAAACTTTCATATTTTTTTTCTTCCATTTAGAATAATAAAATTTTAATAAAGATACAATTGTGATACAATAATT
>JAQXCN010000069.1 GCA_029251865.1 Crocinitomicaceae bacterium
AACATAATCTTTATTCAAGATATTATTTCAAGAAAGCAATGTTTAAAAATTTATCAAAAATAAGGTCTTCAGTATTGAATTCAGGGCGTTTTAATTTGTTATTTTTGTTTTAATTATAAGTGTAAAAAATGAGATCTTTTGACATTCTATGTCTTTCCTTATTGATTTCTTGCAATGCTTTTTGTCAACCCGAAAAGTCAATTTCAAATAAGGACACCTACAGTTGGATGTTCGCGGCATCATGGATTCTTACAGATGATGACGGAGCGTCCTACAATCCTTTTCTTATTGAAAATCTTCACAGTCAAGTTTTTCCATCCCGACTGACAATAGATAAGTACATATATAATGGATGGAGTGCTGAATGTATTTTAAGCTATATGCGTTACAATCCTGAAAAACTAACAAACGGTTCTCGTGATATTACGGGCAGTATGTTTTCCATGGATTTCCATGGTAAATATTCGCTATATAAATTGCTCAATGGCGGTGTTATAGACCCCTATTTTACATCAGGTTTAGGACTGAGCCTAAGAAATAATAACGACCAAAGTGCAAAAGCGCTAAGTCCTACACTGAACATCGGGTTAGGATTCAACATCTGGGTTACAAAACAAATAGGCCTTCAATTCAACAGCATCGCCAAAATAGGTTTAACAGATTTCTTTAAATCCTCAGATTATTTGCAACACGGTATTGGTTTGGTTGTGCGGTTTGAAGAATTTGAAAAAGCTGACAATAGCTTCAACAAGTCAAGGTACAAGGTGAGTAAAAAGAGAAAGAAAATTAAATTCGGAGGCAAGAAAAAAGGGAAAAAGGATACCTAATTCTTAATTGCAAACTTCTTAATCGTTTTTTGTTTTTCAGTTACAATCCCAAACGTATATCCACCATTTTCAAGCTGATTGGTATTATATCTTAAAATGTGTCCGCCTTGCTTGAAAACTTTAGATGCTAATTCAGCAACGACCTTATCATTAGACCAGATGTAAAAGCAAACTGAAATGGTATCCGGGCATTGAAAGTAAAACTCAACTTCACCAGCCACCTCGTATGTCTCCGTACTATATAAGACACAATAAGCCTCAGTAGGCACTCTGTTCTTACTCCATCTTTTCAATAGAAAGCGATAAGCAAGGATTACCAGAAGAATGGATAATGTAATGTAAAGAATAGTAAGGAGTTCCATTTATAAAGAAATTATACCTTCAATTTCTGAAGCTTTTATGTAAATACTAATGATCGACTCTGCCGAAAGCATGACTTGCTTAACACCAATAGAAATGAACTTGTCGCTTGAAGAAGTCTTCATTTGAACTTTGGTGTCTGATGAAAATAATGCACTCACTCTTGCGACGTTATCACTTTTATTTGGGACTATAAATTTAAAAAAATATACCTGAGGAAAATCCGTTTGTTCCAACTGTGTCTTCAGACTGTCAAAATCTTTCATGCACAAAATTAATTCTTATTTGTTGAACTTCACGTGTATAATAATTTAGAATTTCAATTGAAAAACTATTTTTGCAATATGAGATGGCTCTTCGCTCTTTTTTCAATCTTCTTTTTTGTGCTTTGCTTCGGGCAAAAAAACATTGAAGCACTGCGAATAGAAAAGCAAATAAATCTTAACGCAACATTTGAAGAAAGAATTTGGCAAGAGGCAAAATGGACATCTGATTTTACACAACTAAAACCAATACCTGGTAATAACCCATCGAAACCCACACAAGTTGCGATCCTCTACGACAAAGAAGCACTCTATATTGGCGTCAAATGCTTCGATCATCCTGACTCCGTATCTAAGGTTTTATCTGTACGTGACGACTTTAATCCAAACCTTGACCTTTTTGCTATATTCATCGATACTTATAATGACAGACAGAATGGGTTTTTCTTTGGAATTACAAGTAGAGGTGTTCAACTTGACGCTAAAATATTTAATGGTGATTTTAATGACCTCCTAAATTTAGTTTGGAGAAGTAAAACAGCAATCAATTCTGAGGGATGGTTTGCTGAACTTAAAATACCCTTTTCGGCACTTCGTTTTCCCAAAACAAAAGTTCAGAACTGGAATATTAATTTTGGAAGGCAGATTAGCAGGCTTAGAGAAGAAAATACTTGGAATCCTGTAAATCCCGATCTTGAAAACTACCTGCTTGAAAGTGGAAAAGTTAACAATGCCGAAGATATTTCTCCTCCTTTACGGCTTGCCTTTATTCCTTTTCTATCTAGTTATGTTAACTTCTCAAAGGATACTGAAACTTTTTCTTCTTTTAACGGAGGTATGGATATTAAATATGGTATCAATGAAGCTTTTACCCTCGACGTAACCTTATTACCTGATTTTGGACAAGTGGTTTTTGACAACCAAGTACTAAATATTAGTCCCTTTGAAATAGAATTTAATGAGAATAGACAGTTTTTTACGGAAGGAACAGAGCTCTTTACAAAATCCGAACTTTTCTACAGTAGAAGAATTGGGGTCCAGACACCGTCTAGGGTATACACGAGTCAACTCGGCGAAAATGAATATTTAGATGAAATACCAAATGCTGTGCCTCTTATTAATGCAAGTAAGGTTTCAGGAAGACTCAATAATGGTCTCGGAATTGCTGTGTTTAATGGCATAACCTCTGAGCAGACAGGGAATGCAATAAATTATGTGACTGGGAATGAAAGGGCAGTAACTATAAGTCCACTAAGTAATTACAACGTGCTTGTACTCGATCAAAGTCTAAAAAATAATAGCTTTCTTACCTTTACAAACACGAATGTTTGGCGTTCTGGGGACTTTTACGATGCCAATGTATCTGGATTAAATGCCGTACTGAATACAAAGGATAATAATTACTACTTATCTGGACAAGCTGTTATATCGGCAATATTGCAAAGTAATGAGAATTCTTTAGGTCACACTTGGGGTATCGAAACCGGGAAGCAAAGAGGAAAATTTACCTTTTGGGCAGAATACTATGAGGAATCAAATACTTATGACCCTAATGACCTTGGATTTCTGAGAGCTAACAATAGCCGTGTTGCCGAGGTTAATATTGGCTATCGGGATTTTAAGCCAAGCTTCTGGAACTTAAATAAGTTTCAAAGTAATTTCTCTGTCAATTATGAACGTCTGTATGCACCAAACTTATTTGGTGGTGCTTTTTGGCAATCTAGTCTCGTTATGGTCTCCAAATCTTTTAATGCAGGAGGATTGAGGTTAAATGGCGCATTAATGGAAAATAACGACTATTTCGAGCCAAGAGGAGAAAATATAGGTGAATACAAATTTGTTCGTCCCATTTGGACTAATATCGGGGCTTGGTTTTCCTCTAATTATCAAAAAAGAATTGCTCTAGATGCACGTATCGGCTACGTAGACGTGCAGAGAGGAGATTGGTGGGAGTGGAACTATGGACTTGAATTTCGATTTAGACTGAGTAATCAGCTGTTTTTATTACATGAGTGGGAACAAAGCTTTCAGTACAATAGTCAAGGATATGCCGTAAATTTCTCTGAACCCGTAAATGCATTCAATGGTATTCTTTTTGGAAATAGAGACCGGTTAACGAGTGAACAATCACTGGGTCTTGATTATACAATCACCAATCGTTTGGGAATGACTTTTAGACTTAGGCATTACAATGCTAAAATCAAATACAATAGTTTTTATGAACTTCTTGAGAACGGAGATCTTGATCCATTAGAAAATTATTCAGGAAATGATAATACTGGGGTTTCTGCTTTTAATATAAACTATAATGCATTTACAATAGACATGCTTTTACGCTGGGTATTCCAACCAGGGAGTGAGTTAAATTTAGTGTGGAAGAATTCCATTTTTACATCCGATTCTGCAGTAAATAAACGTTATTGGGAGACTCTCAATAACACCCTTCAAAATGGACCTGTTAATACACTTTCACTCAAAGTAATCTACTGGTTAGACAGTCAATACTTGAAGAAAAAAACTAGCGAAGGCATTTAAAATAGTCAAAGGGTTCTTGACATGCCTTGCACTGGTAATGGGCCTTACAAGCCGTACTTCCAAACTGACTTACCATTTTTGTTTCTTTAGCATTACATTTGGGACAAGGAACAACCAGTGGCTCACCAAAGAGCACGGACTTGTCAAGCTCTTCCTGAGGAGGTGCTATACCGTATTCTTTTAGTTTTTGCTTTCCCTTCTCAGACATCCAATCTGTGGTCCAGGCTGGAGCTATTGAAGTTTTTATTTCAAACTTTTGAATACCATTTGATTGAAGCTTGCTTTCGATATCCTTTTCAATGGTTTGCATCGCTGGGCAGCCAATATAGGTTGGTGTTATTTCTATAATCAATTGTTTTTCATGGTACTGAACTGACCGCACGATACCAAGGTCTACAATAGTTAAAACTGGAACTTCAGGATCAAAAACTCCTTCGAGAAGATCAAAAATAACTTTTTCGCTTACCATTCCATGTTTGGGTAAGTCCTTTGCATATATTGCATTTCAGCAAGAAGAAAACCCATATGTTCAGAGTGTCTACCTTCTCTTCCGCCCTGAAATTTCCAGTTATTCTTTGGTAGAGACATTGTAGCCATTTCAAGGACTTCAGTTACTGTTTTTTCCCATAGCGGAAAAAGCGTTTTGGCAGCAGGAATAATCCCCTCGTTTAAAAGAATTTCATCAACCTCGTTTTCGAAAAATAGCTCATGAGCATAGCGATACAAAGATTCTAAAGAAGCCTGAACTTTAGAATGGGATTCTTGAGTACCATCACCGAGACGAATGACCCATTCAGATGAATGACGCAAGTGGTATTTCGTTTCCTTCAAAGCTTTCTCAGCTATACCAGCAAGTCTTTTGTCAACTGACTGCATTAATTGCTCAAGAAGCGGTTTTCTGTAGGCATCGAATAGAAATTGACGCATCATCGTATCACCAAAATTACCATTGGGCTGTTCGACGAGTAGAGCGTTTGCGTAATGCTTTTCAATTCGAAGAAAAGCCAATTCATCATTGGTTTTAGGCTCGTCAGCTAATTCTCCTGCATACTCAAGTAATAACGTGGCTTGACCAATTAGATCTAAAGAAATATTTGTTGTGGCAATATCTTCCTCCAGAATTGGACCATGACCACAAAGTTCCGACAGTCTTTGACCTAGAATAAGGCTATCATCACCCATTCTAAGTAAATATTGATATAAGGCTTCTTTTTTCGTCATAGTCTACATGTGAGAAATTCCATCAGGCACATCATAGAAAGTTGGATGTCGATATACTTTTGATTGGGCAGGCTCGAATAACGAATCTTCATTATTTGGATCACTTGCGGTGATATTGTTGGAAGGAACTACCCAAATAGATATGCCTTCAGAGCGACGGGTATATACATCCCTTGCATTTTTAATTGCCATGGTTGCATCAGAAGCTCTAAGGCTTCCAACGTGCTTGTGGTTCAAACCTTGCTTACTTCTAATAAAAACTTCCCAAAGGGGCCATTCTTTTGACTTTTCCATAATTATGCAGATTTCTTTGCGCTTCTTTTTTGAGCGAATGCCATTGCGGCTTCAACTACCCATTTGCCGTCTTCCTTTGCTTTCCTCCTGGCATCAACGCGTTCTTTATTGCAAGGGCCATTTCCACCAACCACTTGCCAAAATTCATCCCAGTTTATGGCACCGTAATCATAACCCTCCTTAACAGTATTCCACTTAAGATCTTGATCTGGAATGGTTAAGCCGATTAGTTCTGCCTGAGGAACGGTTGCATCTACAAACATTTGACGCAATTCGTCATTGGTATGTCTTTTAATTTTCCAACGCATCGATTGCTCTGTATGACTTGAATCTGCATCACTTGGACCAAACATCATCAATGCAGGCCACCAAAATCTGTTAAAGGCATCTTGTGCCATTTCCTTTTGAGCTGATGTACCAGAAGCAAGTTTCGTCATTATTTCAAAACCCTGTCGCTGATGAAAAGATTCTTCTTTACAAACCCTAACCATTGCTCTCGCATATGGACCATAAGAACACCGGCACAAAGGCACTTGGTTCATTATAGCAGCACCATCTACGAGCCAACCAACCGCTCCCATATCAGCCCAGGATAATGTGGGGTAATTAAAAATCGAAGAGTATTTTGCTTTGCCTGAATGCAGATCGTCAATAGTTTGCTCTCGATCTGCACCTAGCGTTTCCGCAGCGCTATATAGATATAAGCCATGGCCGGCTTCATCCTGCACCTTTGCGAGAAGTACTGCTTTTCGTCTTAAGTTTGGTGCTCTTGTAATCCAATTTCCTTCAGGTAGCATTCCTACCACTTCTGAATGTGCGTGTTGAGAAATTTGACGTATCAAAGTTTTCCTGTACGCATCAGGCATCCAATCATTAGGTTCGATTCTAATGTCTTTGTCAATTTTCAGTTGAAATTTCTTCTCTAGCTCTTTAATGTCAATTTCCATCATTTCCTAGTTTTCTTTACAAATATACTTAATACTCAGACTCAATAAAAACAAAAGAAAATGAACAATGTTTAGATCGCCTTGTCTTGAGAAATAGATTGCTTAAATTTGAACAAATTAAACGATGGTAACAAAATCGAACTTCTATAAATTAAGAGTTAAAGAAATCGCTCAGGAAACAGAGGACTGTATCTCCATTTCCTTCGATTTACCTGAGGATAACAAAGAAGACTTCTCATATTTATCAGGTCAATACTTGACCTTTAAGGCTCAAATCGAAAATGAAGAAGTTCGGCGCTCTTACTCATTATGTTCTGAACCCTCATCAGGCACATTCAAGGTGGGTATTAAGAGAATTGAAAAAGGTTTGTTTTCAAATTATGCTCACGACAACATTAAAGTTGGATCGGTTTTAGAAAGCATGAAGCCTTCTGGGAACTTTCAACACATCCCTGAACCTTCAGCGGAAAAGAATTATGTATTATTTGCAGCAGGCAGCGGCATTACTCCAATACTTTCGATTTTAAAAAGTATTCTGTTTCATGAACTAAACAGCACAGTAACGCTCGTATACGGAAACAAAACCGTTCAATCTATTATATTTAAGGAAGAAATTGAGGCCCTCAAAAACACCTATCTCAACCGCTTAAGTGTTATCCATATTTTGTCAAGAGAAAATTTAGGAAACACTATGCAAAAAGGACGCATCGATAAAGAAAAGTGTGAATTGATTTATGAAACCTACTTCGCCGAACTTAGTATTGATGATGTTTTCATTTGTGGGCCTGAGCAGATGACTCTCGATATTCGGAAAACACTTATTCGTAAAGGGCTTAACAAGAGTGCTATTCATTTAGAATTATTTGGAACAGGTTACGACAAAAAAGCGGTCATAAACCAGAAAAGCTCAAAAAAGACTGATGATAGCACAATCATACTTCAGATGGATGGAGATGAATTTGAATTCACACTTAATAATCAAGGCGTTTCGATATTAGATGGAGCGCAACAATCAGGTCTTGACGTGCCATATGCATGTAAAGGAGGCGTCTGCTGCACTTGTAAAGGCAAAGTCCTAGAAGGGACTGTTTCTATGGATGTAAACTATGCACTTGAACAAGATGAGGTCAATCAAGGTTATATACTCACATGTCAAGCACATCCAACATCTAAAAAAGTAATCGTAACATTTGACGAATAAATTATGGGATTATTAGGAAATATTTTTAAAAAAGAAAAGCATAAAGGATACTACGAGATTCAAATTGCAGCAATAAATAAGCTAAATGACGCAGCGGTAAAAGTTGAGTTTGAAATTCCCGAAAAACTCAAGAGCGATTTTAAATTCATTCCGGGGCAGTATATAAATATGCTTAAAAGCATTAATGGCAAAGAGGAAAGGCGGTCATATTCAATTTGTAGCAGTGCCTCTGAGCCCATGGCTATCGGTGTAAAACGTGTCGAAAAAGGGGTCGTTTCGAGCTGGTTTGTGAACGAAGCGAAGGTAGGAGACCTTATTTATCTTGCCAAACCACAAGGTAATTTCACAGTGCCTGACGAGGCTAAAAACATTGCAGCTTTAGCGGCTGGAAGCGGAATCACGCCGATATTATCGATTTTAAAGTCCCAAGACAGATTTGAAAACATGGAACTTCTTTACGGGAATAAAAACAAAAACGAAGCCATGTTTTTATCTGAAATTGATAACTTAAAGAACGTTAAAACCCAACATTATTTTAGTAGATCCAGCGCGCCAGATTCTTCTCAAGGGCGTCTTGATAAGGAGAGTTTAACAAAAAGAATAAAGGCAGATTTAAATTTCCTACAAAATGACGCCTTTCTTATTTGTGGTCCAGAAGAAATGATTTTGGGTTGTATCGAGGCACTTGAATTCTTTGGGGTCGCAAAGAATAAAATCATCTATGAACTTTTTACGACCCCTGTTTCTTTAGGTGTTGAAGTCAAAAAAGAACAATTTTCGGGCAGCTCAGAAATTTCTGTCCTCTTAGACGACGAGTCATTTGAAATGACTTTAAAAGGAGATACAAAATCGATATTAGATGCCGTTGAAGATGAAGGCATGGACGCCCCTTATTCTTGTCGTGGTGGTGTTTGTTGTTCATGTAAAGCAAAGGTCCTTGAAGGATCTGCAGATATGAAATTAAATTATTCATTAACAGATGAGGAGGTCGCCGACGGCTATGTTTTAACCTGTCAGGCCTTCCCTGCAAGTCCTAGATTGAAAATATCATACGATGAGTAAAAATATTGTTGTTATTGGCGGTAGCACGGGAATAGGAAAGGCCATTGTAGAAAAAGCAGCGCAAAATGCTGAAAATAATATTTTTGCTTTCTCAAGACAAAAAGAGCTGATGTCAAAGAATTTTAAGTCGCTAAATAATGTGAGCGTTCATCACCTTGACCTGGAGCACTTTAGCGGCCCGAAATTCGTAACTGACATCGAAAAACTTGGACCCATTGATATTTTAATAAACAATGCAGGTTTCCTCATTAAAAAAGAATTTGATAAACTGAGTCATGAAGATTTTGTCAGATCCTATCAAATAAACGCTATTGGGATCATGCAAGTTGTACAAGCCGTATTACCGGCAATGAATCAACGTGGTAGTCATATTGTGAATATTAGTTCTATGGGTGGGTTTCAGGGTTCAATGAAGTTCCCAGGTCTTGCCGCCTACAGCACTTCAAAAGCTGCTCTCTGCTCTTTTACTGAGCTCTTTGCTGAAGAGTATAAAGACTCGAATATAAAAATGAATTGCTTGTGTTTAGGGGCAGTACAAACTGAAATGCTAGAGGCTGCTTTTCCAGGTTTTGAGGCGCCGCATCAACCCGAGCAGATTGCAGAGTATATTTATGACTTTTCCTGCAAGCAAGGTGATTTTCTAAATGGCAAAATCATTCCTGTATCGCTGTCCACTCCTTGATTTAATTTTCAATTTATTTTATTGTATCTTAGGGTATTGAATGCAAACCTTATGAGGAGTTATCTGAGTGTTTTATTTTTTGTCCTATTTACCATTGATTGTAGTTTGGGACAGGATATCCATTGGTCCCAATTCAATGACAATCAATTATTTCAAAATCCAGCTCACGCAGGACATTTTGATGGAGACTATCGTTTTATAGGTAATTATAGAGACCAATGGCGCAGTGTATCAGTCCCGTTTAGTACAACCGCAATATCTGTAGATTCAAAATTCAAAAACATTGGTTTTGGTATGAATCTTTTTAATGACCAAGCGGGAGATGGAAGATTCCGGACTGTTGAAGTACAAGGAAACCTATCTTATGCTTTAAAACTCACAGATGATTCAATTCACGTTTTAAGGCCAGGTATTAACTTTGGGATGAACCACCGACAAATTAATTGGGATGCCCTTTACTTTGATGCGCAGTACACAGGTTACGTTTTCAATCCTGGCGCCCCTAATTTTGAAAATTATCAAAACGATAGAAGAACCAATGCCAGCTTGGGTGCAGGTATACTTTATGAATACAGAAAAAATGAACGATATAAAATCCTTTTTGGTTCCAGTTTATTTAATCTTAATCGCCCAAATCAAGGATTCTATAATACAGACGTAAAACGATCGATTCGTAGTAATACTTTTATTAAAGGTACGTTTGCGCTAAATGAAAAATGGGACCTAATACCGAGTATGCAATTTAGCACCCAAGATGTCTATCGCGAATTGGTTATCGGTGCATCAGGTAAATATTACTTAAATCACCCAAAAAAGAAATATGCAGCCCTTTATGGTGGTGTTTGGTTTAGAAATAGAGATGCGGCATATCTAAGTTTCGGTTATGACTTCTCCGATTTGTTTGTGGGGATTAGTTATGATATAAACTTCTCCAAGCTCGTTCCTGCCAGTAGGGCAAGGGGTGGTATTGAATTCGCTGTTCGCTACATCATTAAAAAGTTTAAACCAAGAAACGTTCTACACAAAGTATGTCCAGATTATATTTAGTGTTATTCTTAATTTTTGGGCTAGCTATTAACGTATCAGCTCAAAAACAGCTCAAAAAAATCATTGCTTTTGCGGATGATCAATATATGAAAGGTGATTTCATTTACGCACTTGAATACTACAAAAAGGCACTTGAAAAAGACTCAAATTCCGTAAAGCTTTTATGGAAATATGCAGAAACCCTCAAAGCATACAAGGATTATCCAAATGCTGAAACCTATTACGCAAAAGTATATGCAAGGGAGCAGACAAAAGTGTATGCAAACAGTTTATTAAACCTTGCATTAATGCAAAAGCAGAATGGAAGGTATACACAAGCCCTCAAAACTCTTAATTTAAGTGCTAAAAAATTAGCAAATAAAAAATCAAGTCCCTTTTATCTCAAAACGATACGCGAAATTGAATCCTGTACTTGGGCAAAAGAAAACCTTCTTGACTCTTCTGAGTTTGTACCGCTTTATCATCTTCCTGAAACCGTAAATTCTGTTGATGCTGAGTTTGCACATACAATACATGATAACAAACTCATTTTCTCGGCACTTAAAGCCGACTCATCCAATAACATGGAAGAAGTATACGATAAGGCTTACAGAACTAAGTTATACTTCAGTAAGATGAATAAACAGGGAACGTTTTTACCATTTAAATTAAACCCCGATCTTTATCATAAAGAATTAAACTATGGCAATGGTTCTTATTCTATTGACGGTACGCGTTATTACTTCAGTGTTTGTGAAGATGATGGCTATGGATACTCTTGTAAGATCGTAGTTGCTGAACGCTCAGATAGTTCCTGGAGTATTACGGACACATTAACTTCTGAAATCAACTCCTTGGGTTCAAACACCACTATGCCTTTCTTTACACGTATTAATGGGGAAGAACATCTAATCTTCTCATCAAATAGACGCGGAGGAAAAGGAGGCATGGATCTTTGGTATGCTAAAAGTATAGATGGTATCAATTTTAATACACCTCAAAATATAAAATCTATTAACAGTAAAGAGAATGAAGTTACGCCCTATTATGACACACTTCAAAACAAGCTCTTTTTTTCATCGACATGGTTTAATGGGTTTGGAGGTTATGATGTTTATTCAAGTGCATATGTTGGAGGCTTATTTTCGACCCCAAGTAACCTTGGAAACCCAATAAACAGTCCTGCAAACGACTTGTATTATTTTGGACACAACGACAGTATCTTCATTTCATCGAATAGAAAAGGAAGTCTTTATGCGAAAAACCCGACGTGCTGTAGTGACATCTATGCAGCTTATCCGACAATCGATTTGGTTACTGAAGAACAAATTGACACATTGGTTTTAGAGGAAAAAATAGCTGCCTTGCTGCCAGTTACATTGTATTTTAGAAATGACGAACCAGATGCATCCACATGGAAAACAACGACCAAAAAAAATTATGTTGAGACCTATAAGGATTATGTATTAAACTATGAATTATACAAGGAAGAGGTGAAAAAAAATTTACCAGAAAACCTAGGTACGAACTATGCTAATGAATTATCTCTGTTTTTTAAAAATCAAGTCGACTTTGGTACAATTATGCTTGACTCTTTGAAAAACATCTTACTTGAGGAACTCAAAAAAGGTTCTAAAATTGATATTAAAGTCAAAGGTTATGCCAGTCCAATAGCCAAAACAACTTACAATGTAAATTTAACAAAAAGACGAATTTCTTCTCTCATAAATTACTTTACTAAAATCGATAACTCTGTATTTGCACCTTACCTACAAACTAAATCCCCGCAACTTACATTCACCTATATGCCGTTTGGAGAATATGCCGCTAATCAAAATATCAGTGACGACGTAGTTATTCAAAATGAATCAGTTTACTCAATGGCCGCTGGAAAAGAAAGGCGAATTCAAATTGAATATGTTTCTATTGATCGTGATAAATCTAGATTCCCTATTAAAGCGGTCTCTGAAGTATCTAATTTGGACAACAAGAGAAGTGGAGAAATTATAACAAGTTCATTTAGGGTTACAAATACGTCGAGTACTTCGATAAGACTTAAAGCTCCTGAAGAGGCAGAAGGGCAAAAATACAGCCTAACCAAACTAGAACTTCAGCCGAATGAGAGCGCTGAAATCACCATTGCGATTAACACCTTAGGTTTAAAGGGACATCAGTCGTTTTCAAGTGAAATTCAAGTTAGTGATTATGCAGGAGCACTCATATTATATACCAATATTGTTCTAGAATAATTAACCTTTAATTATAAGATCTTGCACCACTTTTAGCTCCTCAACTGATAACGCAAGTTTAGGCCCACTAAAATTAATGTCTGCCATGTCGGTTAAAGGGACAAGATGAATATGGGCATGTGGGACTTCTAAACCAATGACGGAGACACCGATTCTTTTACAAGGGATCACCTCTTTAATTTTGACAGCAACACTTTTAGCAAAAAGCATCATATCCTGTAACGTTTGATCATCTAAATCGAATAGATAATCAATTTCAACCTTGGGAACTACCAACGTATGACCTTTAACCAAGGGATTAATATCTAGGAAAGCATAAAATGAGTCATTCTCTGCAATCTTATAACTTGGTATGTCACCATTAATAATTTTAGTAAAAACTGAGGGCATTAACGAGAAATTTCTACTATTTCAAATTTCATTACACCACCTGGGGTAACGATGTCAGCAATATCGCCTTTTGATTTACCCAACAAACCTTTTCCGATAGGTGACTCAACGGAAATCTTTTTAGCCTTCAAGTCTGCCTCGTTTTCTGCAACTAAAGTGTAGTCTATTTCCATTCCATTTGAGGAATTCTTTATTTTAACTTTAGAAAGTATATATACTTTTGAAGTATCGATATTTGAATCATCAATCAGTCGTGCATTCGATATAACAGTTTGAAGTTTTGATATTTTCATTTCCAAAATACCTTGAGCTTCTTTTGCCGCATCATATTCTGCATTTTCAGATAAATCGCCTTTATCACGCGCTTCACCTATTTGTTGAGAAATAGAAGGTCTTTGAACAGTTTTCAATTCTTCAAGTTGATCTTTTAATTTTTGAAGACCCTCTGGAGTATAGTAATCAATCTTCGACATGAGTATTGTATATAAGTCTATAGGCCCGAAAGGGCCTATATAAAAATTAATATTTAAGTTAAATTATTTTAGGGCTATGGTAACTCCCAAAGTGTGGATTGTTCCAAAAATACCAGCAAACCTCGCACAGTATTCTACA
>JAQXCN010000072.1 GCA_029251865.1 Crocinitomicaceae bacterium
GTCGTGATTTAAATTGTATTTTTGAATGACTGCATTGATAAACAAGAACTTTTATGTCTGTTAACCCCCAGGCGCTAGCGCCTTTTTCTTGTACCTATTCCTCACAAGTACCTGAATTGCTTCAAAAACTAAATTGCTCCTTAGCGATTTCTACGTATCAAGCGGGAAAACTTGTTTTTATTTCTGCTTTAGATGAGAATAAAATCGTTCAATTACCTAGAACGTTTGACAAACCAATGGGGATTGCGCACGACCATGAAAATGATAAGCTGGCTTTAGCCTGTAAAGATGAAGTGATTGTATTTTCAAATGCAGCGGAACTTGCCAAATACTATCCAAGATCACCCCAGAAGTACGATGCCTTGTATATGCCCCGCGCATCTTATCATACAGGTACCTTAGACATTCATGATCTTAACTTTGGTTTAAATAAAGAATTATACGGCGTAAACACCTTGTTTTCCAGTATTGTAAAAATTGATGACAACTACAGTTTTACCCCTGTTTGGCAACCAAGTTTTATAGACCGTATTGTTTCAGAAGATCGATGCCATTTGAATGGGATGGCGATGCTGAAGGGAACCCCCAAATATGTAACTGCCTTTGGTCAGGGAAATACTTTTCAGAGTTGGCGAGATACGGTGACCTCAAGCGGTATTGTAATAGATGTTGAAACAAATGAAATTATTATCGATGGTTTGGCGATGCCGCATACACCGCGCATCTTTAATGGTGAGCTCTATACACTTTTGTCTGCTACCGGGGAATTAATAAAAATTAATAGGGAAAATGGTACTTATGAGGTAATTGTCAAGCTTGATGGTTTTGTTCGCGGAATGGATTTACATAAAGATTATCTTTTCATTGGTCTATCAAAACTTAGAAAGAACTCATCAACGTTTGCAAAGCTTAATTTGAAAGCAAATGAGGCTGGCATAATGGTGGTGCATCTTCCTACAGGAAGTATTGCTGGAAAAATAACCTATCAAACATCTTTAGATGAAATATATGATGTCCATGTTCTTCCGGGAAAGACAAGGCCAAATATTATGAATACGATACGCCCTGACTATAAAGAAGGGGTAACGACACCCAATTCCACCTATTGGGCGATTAAAAAACGATGAAGCAATGAACAAAAAGAAAAACAATCACTATTCTCGAAAGCAACGTCAGCTTAGAGGTTTAATTGAGCAGCTTCGATTGAAATCGAAAATACCGAATAGCTCTACTGAGTTAATCCATCGGATTAAGCTTAGAATTAAGTTTTTATTAAATGAATTATCAGGATTTGTATCCAAATACCAATTGAAAAAAATGCTTGGAGGTTTTGCCATCGTATTTGGTTTTTCAACTGTAGCTAATACACAGGTGTTTACCACACCACTTGTGAATCCATTCGGATTAACGACATCTGCAGAAGTGTATTTGCAATTCCCTGAAATGGCGGATTTAGACAATGATGGAGACATGGATCTTTTTCTTGGTGCTTATGCGTATGGTGCGCCTGCCGGTTTTACTTATTATGAAAATACTGGAAGTCCAGAGCTCCCGTCATTTGGACCTCCTGTATTAAACCCTTTCGGTTTAACAGGAGATGCAGTTCTTAACTTTCCCGCTCTTGTGGACTTAGATAATGATGGAGATTTAGATCTTTTAAGTGGAGAGTATTATGGTACGATGAGCTATTATGAAAACACAGGAACAGCGAGTGCCCCTACTTTCGAAGCCCCTTCTTCTATGCCTTTTGGGCTCACTACTACTTATGGAATTGCAATCCCAACATTTGCAGATTTAGACGGTGATGGTGATATGGATTTATTAGTTTCTGAATCATATGCCAACATGCAGTACTTCGAGAATATAGGTACTGCCGAAGCGCCTAGTTTTGATTTGCCTCAGCAGAATCCTTTCGGCTTGGCAGCAGGTTATGGAATATCGTCTCCTGAATTTGGGGATTTTGACAATGACGGTGATCAGGATATCGTTGTTGGTGTCTATTATGGAGACTTTGAATATTATTTGAATACGGGTTCAGCCTCAACCCCTAATTTCTTTGGTCCTGCTACAAACCCTTTCGGTTTGACACAAACGTATGAGTTTGCATTTCCTGCGTCGGCGGATCTTGATGGCGATGGTGATTTAGATCTTTTGGTCTGTGAGGCCTACGGAACTTTCCAATATTTTGAGAATGTAGACCCAACCACTTCAATTGAAGAGATTGCTATTCAGGGTAAAATATTTCCTAACCCTTTTACAGACGTCGTCAATTTTGATTTTGATATTGAAGTTCTGAACGTTGAGGTTTTGAATCTCGCGGGTCAAGTGATTCTAAGCATTGAGAATCCTGGATTC
Source organism: Crocinitomicaceae bacterium (assembly GCA_029251865.1). GTDB lineage: Bacteria > Bacteroidota > Bacteroidia > Flavobacteriales_D > Crocinitomicaceae > UBA952. Next base: position 2,356 of record JAQXCN010000072.1, read on the forward strand.
AGCATGGATGTGAGTGCGCTTCATCAGGGAAGCTATATTGTAAAATGTACGCATAAGAATCAACAGTTAACAAGCACCAAATTACAGAAGCTATAAAGCCTTATTGTTTTTAATAAAGCCTCCCATTCGGAAGGCTTTTCTTTTATGTTTTAAAGCCTTGTATTCGGATACAAGTAGAAACACGTATGCTTAAATAGGTACTGTAATCTATTTTCTTTAATCGCAAGTATGTATCTTTTAATACGCCCTAACAATACTGCATCTTTGGAATTGAATTTTAAAAAAGTGTTATGGCAAGTTTACTTACGATACTCGTTCTTTTCGGATACGTTCTATATGGAACGCACGAAGGACCTCTACTTTAATTGAAGAGCATTACCGTCTTCAAGTGCAACAGTAATTTTCATTTTTTTTTGAATAACCCTAAAGTGGTGCTCTTCCTCTGGAGAGATTAAGCTTATGGCTTCACCTGTGGCTTCAGCCCTTCCTGTTCTTCCGATACGATGCACATAGTCTTTGGGTGAGCGTGGAAGCTCGTAATTAATGACATGTGGTAAATATTCTATATCAATCCCCCTTGCTAATAAATCAGTTGCAACGAGAACCCTTAACTTACCTGCTTTGAACGCTTCAAGCGCTTTTGTACGCGCATGCTGGCTTTTTTTACCGTGTATAGATCGAGCATCAATCCCATTCTTATGAAGCTTATCTGCAACATGCTCAGACTTATAGGTTGATGCCGTAAAGACTAAGACTTGCTGCATGTTTTCACTATTGATGAGGTATCTTAAAAGTGGACCTTTCTTTTCTTCGGCTATAGTATAGGCTAATTGCCGGATGTTCTCTAGATTCTTTTCTTTAGGCGCCACATTAATGACCTCAGGATTGTGGAGTAAGAATTGATGAATTTCTTCAACTTTTTCATTTAAAGTAGCCGAAAACAGCAGGTTTTGACGTTTTTTTGGCAATAATGCGAAGATTTTATTCATTTCTTCTTTAAAACCTAAATTGAGGAGTTTGTCTGCTTCATCAAGAATAAGCGTTTGCAGTTTATCGAATTGAACAGCATTGGAATTTACAAGGTCCAATAGACGTCCTGGCGTGGCGATCAATACTGAGATTCCAAAAAGGGCCTTCATTTGTGGGTTAATAGATATACCTCCATATACAGCCATTATAGGCGCAGTATGTTCGAGTCCTTTTTCAAAAAGCGTGAAAACATCTTTTACCTGCTCTGCTAATTCTCTTGTAGGAACCAATACGAGCACATCTACTTGTCTGTTTTTAGCTTCTTTCCTTTGCTTTAATCCACTTAGAACAGGCAAGACATAACTTGCTGTTTTACCTGAACCCGTTGGTGCAATACCGAGCACATCTCGCCCTTTCATGATAACTGGAATAGCTGCTTTTTGAATAGGATAAGGAGATTTATACTCCTGTTTTTCTAAAATTTCAACTAAGGATGAAGGTAGGCCAAGTGCTTTGAAGGACATTTATTTAATATTAAGTGTTTCAAAGGTAGTTTTTTGTACTTGAAGTCTTTGAAAAAAGACACACGATTTGACGTCATACGAAGCATTGTAAGAATCCAAAATCACTCTTCTGTAAAGTATTTTTTCTCTGTTGAGCCATCACTGTAGATATAAATCAAAGGCGTGTTTCGAACTTTTTTCGATGTTTTACCGGCATAGTCGATAATTTTGATGAGCGTTTTTTTACTGGGATTTAAAGAGGTAGACCCTGACAAGTCCCCCCATATGAGTTCCGCAAATTCAGGTTGGTCAATGAAAGGGTTTCGGTTGTTTTGATAGTCATAATAAATTATATTATTCCTATTGCGTTCCCAATCATCAACCGGGTCTTGCATGTGCCAAAGCAAAAGATCTGATAGTTTAGCATGAACGGGATCGGAAGTATTGTTATTCGATGGAAGATAATCAATAATTTGAAGGTCTGGCTCCATTCCTTCTCCTTCATATCTTGTGGCCATGTAAAAAATCATACGTGCAACATCTCCCTTAACATTTTCATTGGGCTTCCAAACCCATTCTGTTGAACTTGTATAGCATCCAGTAGCGCCATCACCATCAATGTATTCTGTGCTACATTCTGCGAACCAACGGTTGCTTCTTGCAGAATTTACGGAGACATCACAGGGTCTTAATGCGTGGACATCAGTACCAGGCCCTATAGTGTTTCCAAAATCACCATGTGATTTTGCCCAAACGTGTTCACGATTCCAACCATTTCCTCCATCATATTCCTCTTCTCCATTTTTGGACCATCCAGAGTACAATAAGATGACATTATTCGGGTTGTTTGGATCTTTATCTGTCTCTTTTAATATATCCCAAACATCAGTTGCGCTGCTCGTGTAAGGGAATTCAGTGTGATCTTTGATAATATTATTCAGTTCTGTTTTTAAAACCTCACCGGTAAGTCCCTGAGCATCATCATAATATCCATTAGGGATTTGTCCAAAAAACAATGAAGTGTAGAAGGAAAAGAAAAGAAAGTATGTGTATTTCATAGAGACAGTAATGGTTTACTGTGTATATACGCAAAAGCTCCGCTAATGTTTTAATTTCTTGAAGAGAAAGATTTGACTAGGTCTCCGGGTTTAATTCTGCCCCACAATGTTTGCAGTGCTTTGCATTGTTTTCATGTCCTTCTAAAGAGCAGCTCGGACAACTCTGGGTGTTCATTTTTTCGGAGAGCGCCAATTCAACTGAAATCATTCCTGTAGGGACAGCGATAATAGCGTAACCCAAAATCATAATAATGGAAGCAAAAAATTGGCCGAGTCCCGTTTGTGGGGATATGTCACCATAGCCTACGGTAGTTAGGGTTACAATTGCCCAATAAATGCTTCGGGGTATACTTGTAAAGCCATCTTTTGGATCTTCGATCAAATATATGATTGTACCCATTATCGTTGCGATTGCAAGTACCGCGACCAAAAAAACAACAATACGTTGTCTGCTTGCTTTGAGGGCTTTTTTTAATGTGTTTGCCTCTTTGACATAGCGTATGAGTTTTAAAATCCTAAAAATCCTTAGTAAACGAATTGTTCGTATTGTTTTTATAGAACCTATACTTTCCGAAAAGACAAATAGACCAAAGTACGAGGGTAAAAGCGAAACCAAATCTATCAACCCATAAAAGCTAAAAATATATTTTAAAGGCTTGCTTACACTAATAATTCTCAAAACGTATTCAATAGTAAAGAAGATTGTAATCGTCCATTCAAATGGTACTAATATATGATGGTACTTGTTGTGGTAATATTCCACGCTTTCTAACATAACTGCACCAACACTTAAAACGATCAATACCAGTAAAACTAAATCGAATAGCTTGCCTAAAAAGGTATCTGCCTCAAAAATAATCTCGTGTGTTCTTCTTCTGAAGTTTTTCATCGTCATATGTGAAATTAAAAACAATTCTTTGCTTTTTAAGTAATACGCCCTTGTTAATCTTCAACCGTTTGTTGTTTTATTTCATTTGAAAAAGTAAATTGTACCTATGAATAGAATATTAATTTCGCTTCTTTACACAATACTCTTAGGTGTTGGATATACACAAACATGGAATCAGGTCACCGTACCTACATCTGAAAATTTAAATGATATTGAATTCCCTGAGGGAACATCTAGTATTGGATATATTGGTGGTGACAACGGTGTACTACTTAAAACAATTGACGGTGGTTTGTCTTGGTTTTATGTGAATTATACGGGAATAGATTCCTCAGAATTTACCCCTTTGAGATTTGTTGATTTAGAATTTGTTTCTGATGATGTTGGTTTTGCAACGTTCGGTAATGATTTAGGATGGTACTTATATAAGACGATTGACGGGGGATTCAATTGGACTGAAATAAATTCTGAACAGAATTTAGGATCCTTCTGCTACAAAAACACCTTGGAGGTCATTGATGAAAACCATTATTTTGTAGGAGGGAGAGCTTGTTTTTCAGGTCCTGAAATTGCCGAGTTTAATAATGGGGAATGGTCGTTAAAACAAGTATCATCTGAGTTTTTTAATAGCGATGAGTATGTGAAAGACATTAAAATACAGGGTCAATTGGGTATTGCATCTACGAGTGCTAGTGAGTTCTTGCGCACGACTGATGGAGGTCAAAACTGGTATTCAATTACAGCTCCTATACTCTCACCTGACGACAACCTTTCGGATGTAGTCATTATCAATGATACCGTCATGTATGCCGGGATGAATAATAATGGCCCCTCACTTTATTCGTTTTTTGAGTCTGCTGATTCGGGTTCAAATTGGTCTCAGATCCTTCATCAAGGGGACATGATTATGTACGCTTCATGGCATACATTTAATCAAAGTAATATCGGAGTCGTTTATGCAAGCGCGACATCTGATGTTAATGATCATTATATGCATTCCTCAATTGATGGAGTGTGGAGCTATGAGCTGATAGATGAAAAAATATTGTCAATAGATTCCTATGGAGTTAACAATACATTCGGAGTTGGCGAAAATGGATTTGTGATTTTCAATGGAAATAATATTGGTATTGATGAGCAAGGTATTGGGGTCAAAGTTTATCCCAATCCGGCAACAGACTTAATTACATTGGAGTTAGATAATGAAACAGAGGTGCTTTTAAAGGTTTATGACCAGTTCGGAGCATTGCTTTACATGTCTGCTGGCAAAGGCGAGAAGACAATTGATATTTCTAGATGGAACCCCGGAGTTTACACTTTAAAACTAGAAAGCAAAACGTGTTTTTTGATTGAAAAACTTGTCAAAAAGTAAGCGTATTAACTTTACTCCTTTGTATCCATTAATTTCTTGATGCGTTTTTATTTTTTAGTGATCTTTTATTAAATTTAATGTGAATTATAAAAACATTAAATATGAAAAAGGTATTGTTGGTATTGGCACTTGGTGCATTTGCAACATCATGTGGTCCTTCAATGTGTGATTGTGCGAACGCATCAAAAGAACAATTGGAAGATGAGAGTTTTGCAGACAAGTGTGAGAAAATGGAAGATGACTGGAAGGCCAAATTTAAGGAAGCAGACGAGGATGAGCAAAAGGCTATGAGAGCGGATGTTGATGCATGTAGTGAAAAAGATAACGATTAATTTACTGCGATAACTTTACGTAAAACCCTATCATTTGATAGGGTTTTTTTATGAAAGGAATTTCCTTTGCTGAAATATCTAAGTGGTTTCTTTCGGTTTTTAGAACACTCCTTTTCCATACCGTTCTTTCCATGTCTTTTCAGACAACCACGGTTTATTCATTCAGCATTTTATAACACAAAAGCTTTTTTCCTACATTTATAAAAAAGCAGTGTTATGGAACTTTCGCTCAATCAACAAAATATCCAAGAATTACAAAACCTTTTGGAGCATGACAATCATGATACGCGTCAAGCGCTAAGAGTGTTATTCAAAGATCCACTTTTTACACCGAGATACAATATCAGCCTTGATGAAGAAAGAGACGTTGCATATAAACGTTTAAAGAGCATTTGTGACAATCAGCTGATTTCAGTTCTTGACTTTAAGAAAAACCCACACCGTATATTTTCGGTCCACGAGGCCGTTGGTATGATGGATGGTGCTGCAGCTACAAAAATGACCGTACAGTTCAATTTATTTGGAGGTACAATTTTAAAGTTAGGAACGCAGATACATCACGATAAACTTTTAAGCGATATCGACGCTTTGAACGCTGTAGGTTGTTTTGGTTTAACAGAATTAGGCTGTGGAAATAATGCTGTCGAGATGCAGACAACAGCCACTTATGATGCCAATACAGAGGAGTTTGTCATTCATACTCCTGAGGTAAAAGCGAGAAAATATTGGATCACAAATGGTGCTGTTCATGCGCATTATGTGATTGTCTTTGCACGTTTATTAAACAATAACATTGATGAAGGGATTCATGGATTTTTAGTGCCCATTAGGGATGAAAAAATGAAAGTTCTTCCTGGCGTTACAGTTTGGGATATGGGCTATAAAATCGGTGTAAATGGTGTAGACAATGCGAGCATCGGGTTTGAAAATGTGCGTATTCCCCGAAACTATATGCTTGATGCTACTTCTACAATATCAAAAGAAGGTAATTTTCAAAGTCAGGTTAAAAGTAAACGTGGCAGGTTTTTAACACTTGCAGACCAGCTTCTAAGCGGCCGACTTTGTATTGCCTCGATGACTTTAGGGAGCACAAAGATTTGTTTGGATACCGCAATCCGTTATTCTAGTTCAAGATTGGCTGTCGGTCCAAATGGAAAAAGCGATACACCAATCATGAAGTATCAATTGCAACAAAGGGCGTTAATTCCACTTTTAGCGAAAACATTCGCCTATAATATCGCACTCAATCATACCAAAGATGAATTTGCTGCGCTTGGCAAACCAGATAGTGACCCATTAGAGGTTCTCTTACTTTGCTGCGTAATGAAAACACAAATTTCTTGGCATGCTGAAAATACGGCAACTACGAGCAGGGAAAGATGCGGAGGACAAGGGTTTTTGGCTGCAAATAGGCTAGGCGAAGGAATTGTAGGTGGACATGCCGGAATTACGGCAGAAGGTGACAACCGTGTTTTGATGCAGAAAATTGCCAAAGAGTTACTCGGAAGAGCGGACAAAAGACAGTTCGCTAAACAAAAGACATTGACCTTTCTTCCCAGTTTTATAAAAAGACGGATTCAAGGGACAGCTAATGGAAGTTTTTCAGACACCTCTTTTCTTCTCAGCATATTAAAGGCAAGAGAAAGTGATTTACTTGCTGCGCTCGCTTTAAGTTTGCACACGAAAAAGAAACAAGGAAAAAGCCTTTATGAAGCCTGGATGTTTGAAGAATCTGATGTGATTCAAGCGGTTTCTCAGGCCTATGCAGACCGCGTCGTTTTTGAATCGTGTATCAATTTATTAAAGACCTGTGACAAAGCATTAAAACCTATTTTAGAAAAATTATTCGTCCTGTCAGCATGCGATTGGATCGCACTGGACTTAGGTTATTTTGTCTCACATAAATTACTAACGAATAAAAGGGGTAGAAGGCTAGTTGAATATATTCAAGAACTATGCGCCGATCTTGGACCCCATGCTTTGAGTCTAATAGAGGCTTTTGGAATACCCCAACATATGCGACACGCGCCGATTGCTGGCGATTGGGAAAAGTACAATGAAACCGATAACTTCGGGGAGCTACTCTCAGCTTTACAAAATCAATCTAAGGTTTAATAAAAAAGCCCCCATTGCTGGAGGCTTCGACATTAAAAACGAAGTCTTATTTAACTTTAAAGAGTTTATCAGCAACAAGCGTACTGCCATCCTCTCCCAGAAGTCTATAGAAGTAGGTCCCATTTCCGAATGTAGCAATATTGACGGTTGTCATTTCTGAAGAAATTGAGGTTTTTAGTACTTCTTTCCCAACGATATCCATAACTACAAGTGATTTTACATTAGGATGTGTAATATAAAAGTTGATGAAAGAATTTGTAGGATTTGGGTAAACCGAAACATAGTTCGCGTAATTTTCATCTATACCGGAATCATCCTCATCAACAGTTATTGTATTGCAAGTTTCCGTTTCACCACATGCAGTGGTCACTGTCAAACAAACGTTGTATGAACCTGGTAAACCATAGCTATGTTGTGGAGACGTTGCCGTACTTGTATTCCCATCACCGAAGTCCCAAGTATTCGTTCCCGAAGTAGACGTGTTATTAAACTGCACACTTAAAAAGTTGACATTCGAGGTGAAGCTAGCTTGGTCTGCAGCCGGTTCTTGAATATTAACAGCACTGGTCGTAACACAACCGTTATCGTCTGTAACCGTTACTTCATACGTACCAACACCGAGGCCGTCCCATAAATCAGCGTTGGGACCGCCTGTCCATTCATAGCCGTAACCAGAGGAACCAGAAGCAATCGCTTGAACAACTCCATCGGTTAAGCCATTACATGAAATGTTCTCAGATTCAACTAAAACTGATAGAGAAATCTCATAATCTAAAGTGAAATTAATGGTCGTATCGCAGCCCGCCTCTACATCTGTAATCACAACACTATATGAACCATTACCGACGTTTGAAACACTCGCGGTATTCCCCAAGTTTGAAGACCAATCATAGGTGTAATTCCCAGAACCACTGCCAACGCTTACAGATATCTCACCGTTGTCATTTCCATTACAGAGTGGGTTTACAGTAGCATCGGTAACCAGTAATCCACAAGTAATTCCGGAAAGAATATCTACGCAATAGTCTTCAACTTCACCCCACTGATAACTATCACAAACCTCAGGAAGCTCGGTTGTGTTACCTACATAAGCCATTTGAACACGCATTCTTGTCGTTCCTAGCGGAGTACCTGCCGGTATTGTAATCTGTCCAATAACATTAACCGTTTGATCCGCCGTACCCTGGTCAAATAACAGCTCATCAGCACCAAATTCTCCATCTTGATTGAGGTCAATCCAAATTCTGGATTGCTCGTTGTACAATGTTCCTCCCCAAGCGACTTCTATATCAATATCGTAGGTGTTGTCAACATCGAGTTGGATAGGATTCCCCGTGAAGTCACCATAACCGCCATCATTACCTGAGGCATTTGTATAGGTGTCTATCGTAAAAGATTCAATCCATTCATCAACCCCATCAGATGCTGCATTGGTACAATATTGATTGTCAATACATGCACCACAACCCGTTGTCGCTAAAGTTTGAACGGAACTAGGATTAGAAATGTCACCATCACAATTTGATTCGAGGTAGTACTCGTAATTCGAACATCCATTCAGACCTGTTAATGAGAATGGAGAACTAACATTTAGTTCAGGAATCCAGTTCGCAGCACCAACCTCCCTCCAATAAAGATTTGTTGCATCGGCTTCCGCAGGAACTGAAAACGTTACCGATGCCGTATTTTCTGACACGTTTGTTGCTTGAATACCACTAGGTCCAAAACAGATGGAGCCATTACAACCAACTGCCATTAATTCATCAAGAGTATTTCTGGAGTTTAGTCGTCCACCAGAAACAAACTTATTGGCCAATTGAGGTTTTGGATCAGTGCCATCCATAAGCGCTTGCAATACTAAATCAGCACCCATTTGTGGATTGGCTATAACTGTATTCATAAAGTCAGCACATGGAATTGAATAAGCAAGACCAATAACTCCAGCTGTTAATGGGCATGAAAATGATGTTCCTGTCGTAGTCGTTGTACCATTCGTCCCAGCAGTTGTCACAACATTAATTCCTGGTGCACCAAACTCTATTGTTGTTGCCCCATAACCGCCAGCAGTATTATCATTATGGTCTGTTCGACCCACACCAATCATATATGGAGAGTCGCATGCCGTTGGCATATCTCCTGCAGTATCTACATTTAAGTTTGAGTTGGTTGTCGCACCGACATTTAAAATTCCCGCTTCTCCCATCGTCGTATAAAAACTACACCAAACAGGGTGGTTATTTGGATTCTCTCCATCAATACCCCATGAAGAACTCGTTGCAACAACAAATGCTCCAGCTGAGCCACCTGAGTTGTTCCACAATACTCTCATATCGTAAGGGTATTGATAGGCTTGAATTGCATTGGCGTCAGTGTTGATACTGTATCCTCCAACGACCATTAATTTCACGTCCCAATTGGCACCAACAACATTCAGTCCGTTATTTCCTTTGGCACCCATCATCCCTAAACAATTCGTTCCGTGAGCACCATTCCCATAGTTGTCATTATTTTGAAGGGGATTCCATCCGTTGTAATCATCAACGTAGCCATTACCATCGTCATCAACACCGTTATTTTCAATTTCATTCGTATTAACCCACCTGTTAGCTGTTAAGTCTTGGTGGTCAAGATTTCCACTTTCAATTAAACAAACTACAATATCATGACCTGAGGCTGTTGTTCCTCCTGTTGTAATATCCCATGCCAAATCTGAATCGATATCAGCGTCAGTTGTACCACCCGTTTGGCCGGTATTGTTATGGTGCCATTGGTTCGTGAAAGTCGCATCATTAGGAAGTGTCGAGCGCATTTTTAAATAGTAATTGTTTTGTGCCAGCTGCGTTTCGTGTTGTCCGTAAAACCAATTGATTATGTCCTCATGCGAAATAGCATTTGGATCAAAGTTAAGTTGCCAAATGTGTGCAGTTTGAGAAAGTTCTTGTGTGATTTCAAGTTTAAAGTTTATCGGTGCTCGGGCTACAATATCCCTAATTTTGGCATCGTTAAAAATTTGGATAATTACATCTCCGGGTACATAAGGATTGGTTTGTTCTTGAGTCTCTATTGTGTTTTGAGAAAACAATGCTGAAATGAAGAGGGTAAAAAATACATTGAGGTAAAGTTTCATACGTTTAGATTGATTGATTTTTCTCTAAAATATGAAATCTAAAGTAAAACTGTAGGGTTTTACCTGAAAAGGTTTAGAGCTGTAAACCACTACATATGTGCATTTTGTGTGCAATGTCTTTGCGAAGTCACCAACGAATAGGAAAGTAATCTTTTAGAAATTGACCGCTCCAATGTTTACCAGAGTTTATACCGTCAATAAATGGGTCACAAACGCGTGCGGCACCATCCACAATATCTAAAGGAGGTTGGAAATCGTGGACTTCTTCTTTAAATTTTGCTAGCTCAATCGGATCTTCATCTGTAACCCATCCTGTATCTACAGCATTCATGAAAATACCATCTTTAGCTAAGTCACTTGCAGAAGTATGGGTAAGCATATTCAAAGCGGCTTTAGCCATGTTGGTATGCGGGTGGCGGTCTTCTTTTCTGAAAGTTTGAAACTTTCCCTCCATCGCAGAGACATTCACAACATGCTTCTTTCCCGTATAGTCTTTTCTCATCAAGGCAGTAAGTCGGTTGCACAACACAAAGGGTGCAATTGAATTTACAAGCTGAACTTCCATCATTTCAACCGGTTCTACTTCTCCAATTCTTAGGCGCCAACTATTGGTCTTTCTTAGATCTACTTGCTGTAAGTCAGCATCTAGCTTTCCTTCTGGAAAAATTTCTGCTGCTTCATTTGAGTTGTCAAATTTATAGGGGATTTGAGAGAGTTGGGCTGAAGCTTTAATTCCGATTCCTGGGGTTTGTACATTCCAACCGACAGCCAGAGCTTTTTGGTGTTCTGAGCCTGATACATTAAAATGATCTATCTCTTTTAAACATTGGCTATGGTGCTTCAATAATTTTTGAATTTTAGCATTGTGCGCATCAAAGGGTAAATTTTCCTTCGCCATTAAATGGCTGTAAAAAGTGGCGGGCCTTCTAACCGTTTGTGCTGCATTATTAATCAAGATATCGAGCCGCTCATATTTTTTTTCAACATAGGTCGCAAATAATTCTACACTTGGAATGTGTCTTAAATCAAGTCCATAAATATGAAGACGATTTCCCCATTCTGAAAAATCTTTTTCCTTCGAGAAGCGAATAGCAGAGTCTGCAGGAAATCTCGTTGTAGCGATTACAGATGCGCCTGAACGGAGCATCATTAATGTTGCATGGTAGCCAATTTTTAATCTTGAGCCTGTAATCAATGCAACTTGACCTGTCATATCACAGCGCTGAAATCTTTTTGTGTAGTTGAGATCTCCGCATGACGTGCACATGGCATCATAAAAATGATGTATTTCTTGATATTTCTTTTTGCACACATAACAATTCTGTTCGGAAGTAAGGAATAACTTCTTTTTTTTCCCTTCGAGTATAGCGATCTGAAGAGGTGCTTCAAAAACATCTGAGCGTCTTGCACTTCTTATACTCGACGCTGCCCGAGCTTTTTTGTTAATGGTATCTATGGCTTGTTTCTTTGCTAGTTTTACCCCTTTGTTTCTTTTTTTTCTCTCGATGCGATCTGGCCTGCTAATTTCTCCTGCGGCTTTCATTAATTGTACCCGTTGCTCTTCCGAAAGTTGAACGAGCTGGTCCCCGTTTTGGGACAAGTATTCCAAGACATTTATACAATTTTTTAGGTCTTGCGACGATAAAGTTTTCTTTTTCTTCTCTTCTTCTTTCATCATAAATAGTGTGGGGTCCACGCTGCAAAGGTACGAGTGTTTTAGACTCTAAAGAAAAATCTGCTTATTGTTTTCTTTTCATGTTTTGTATCTTGCAGTATGTACAAACTGTTTATTTGCTTTATTCTGCTTTCATCGACATTTATAAATGCTCAGATCCAAGGAAGTTATACTTTCGACGGAGAAGAACGCACCTTTGTTTACTATGTTCCTTCATCATGGGACGCAACGCAAGAATATCCTTTGTTAATTGTTCTCCATGGACTGACTCAATCCGGGAATGGAATCATGAATATTACAGGGTTTAATGAAATTGCAGATGCCAATAATGCGATAGTTTGTTATCCCGATGGTCTCAACGCTTCTTGGAATGCTGACTTAAATTCTGTGAATGCTGAAGTTGATGATTTAGGATTTATAGAGTCCTTAGTCATCTATTTTGAGACAAATTACAATACAAACCCTTACCGAAGATACCTTTGCGGGTTTTCAAATGGAGGGTTTTTGAGTCATAAAATAGCGAGTGAGTCTACTATGTGTTTCGCCGCAATAGGAACTGTTGCGGGCAGTATGACAATTACAACCTTTACTGATTTTGACCCGAGTTTTGAGACTTCTGTGCTCCACATTCACGGAACTACGGATGGTATAGTACCTTATAATGGTAGCGCAGCGACAGGAGCTTCAGTGGATGAGGTCATGTCGCTTTGGCAAAATTATTTATCCTGTGACGCTGAGCCAACATTTGTGGAGATGCCGAACAACAGTCTTTTGGATGTATCTTATCCTGAAAGGTATGTTTATCAAAATTGTTTAGGGGGTTCACTTGAGCACATAAAGGTTATCGGTGGTGGTCACCAATGGCCAGGAATTGCAACGCTATTTGGTGGTCTAGGGACGATTAATATGGATTTTTATTCACCTCAAGTTATTTGGGATTTTCTCGAAGATAAAACCTGCCCTCAAGAGTTAGGAATTCAAGATGTATTGGAATCTGATCATGAGAAAAAACGCTTAAAGATTGTAGATGTTTTAGGTCGCGATACAATTTTAAAGCAAGGAGTAATTCAATGGTATATTTTCAATGATGGGTCTGTTGAGAAACATTTTGTAGTACCTGATTAATTTAAATTCAAAACATGAAAAGCTTATTATTTATATGTATTGTTCTTTGGACATTTTCATTGCACAGCCAGAATATTTTAATTTCTGAAGATTTTGAAGCTAATAATTTACCAAATGGATGGACGATATCAACGAATGCCTCGGATGGCGGATGGAGCATAGGGACTGCTCAAAACATCGAAAGTCAATGGTGGGAAATAGCGAATCATGGAAAGATTATTGGAACGAATGACGATGATTGTGATTGTGACAAGAGTATGGATTATTTAATCTTACCAACATTGGACTTTAGTAATAGTACGGCTGCAGCATTGCAGTTTGAAAACTATTTTGATGGAGGAGAGTTTCAAGGAAATACAGAAATAGCAACATTAGAATATAGTCTCGACAATGGTGCTTCTTGGTCCATTCTTTCAACAATTGAAGGTGCTGAAGAGGGGGCATGGGATTCGCAGTCTATTGATCTGTCATCTCTTTGTGGTAACGCAAATGTTCTTTTGGGGTTTCATTATGATGACGATGGGGGTTGGATGTTCGGTTGGGCGATAGATGATGTTTTGATTTTTGAACCAGAAGGCCTCGATTTGGCATTGACCTCGTTAGCCATTCCTCCAAATGTAAATGTTCCTGCGACACTTGCCATTTCTGGAACTGTTACAAATATGGGCGCTGAGACCATAACCTCGTTTGATGTTTCTTGGGATATTGGAGGCGGCATGATCTTTAATACGACGGTAACGGGTGTTGCTATACCTTCTTTAGGAACCTACAATTTTACGCATCCGGATAACCTTCAAATTTTTAATTCGGGTCAAACTTCACTTCAAGTTACGCTCTCGAACATTAATGGCCTTCCTTCGGACGATAATTCCACAAATGATGTTTTATCGATGAACATACAGGCACTTGAATATGGAACAATCATTGATGGTGGCATTGAAAGAGAATATATTTATTACCACCCTTCCAGTGCACCCGAAAATTGCCCATTGGTATTTGTTTGTCATGGCTACACGGGAACTGCAGAAGGCATTATGAATTATTCTGAATTCAATCAGCTGGCGGATGAATATGGTTTTGCTGTTTGCTATCCGCAGGGAACGCAAGATGGGGGAGGGAATACCTTCTTTAATGTAGGTTATGATTTTCAAAATAATGAAACGGTTGACGATGTCGCTTTCTTACAAAATCTGAACAACTATTTTCAAAACACCTATTCTCTTGCTGCAGATGAGGTTTTTTGCACAGGGATGTCTAATGGTGGAGACCTATGTTATATGTTGGCTTGTCAGGCTTCAGAAACATTTAGAGCAGTGGCTCCAATCTCTGGTATGATCATGCAGGATATCATGGACGATTGTGCTCCTTTGAATGAAGTTTCTATTCTAGAGATACATGGAACGAATGACAATGTAACCTATTATGATGGAGACCCTACAAACCAAGATGGTTGGGGGGCCTATCCGAGTATCCCAGAAACCATGACGTTTTTCAATGACCTATTTAGTTTAATACTTCAAAGTTCCGAGAACTTTCTAAACACAAGTACTAATGACGGCAGTACGGTTTCTTCTCAAAAGTATGGTTCCGAAGATTCTTGTACTGAAGTATGGCTCTATACCGTTCAAGGTGGAGGTCATGATTGGCCGGGAGCATATGGGAATATGGACATCCAGGCCAGCCGAGAGGCCTGGTTATTTTTTCAACAACTTTGTGAGCCTGCTGCGAATCTTTCGGGAATTTCTCCTCAGCAAGGCAAAATCGTTATCCGTGTATTGGATATTATGGGCCGCGAAGTGAAAAATAATAGTTCAGGTGTAGTTTTATATCAATATTCTGACGGGACTACATCACGTATCTTTCTACAACCTAAGTAAAACAAAGGTTTTTCACTGAAACCTAATACATCAAAAAGGTTACTTTTTTTTAGGAGTTAATTGCTGAACTACGTAGTATCACCTAATTCATGTGTGGGTAATACCTAGTGCGATAATAGTGT
>JAQXCN010000015.1 GCA_029251865.1 Crocinitomicaceae bacterium
ATAATTATAATTATATTTGATTAAAATTACGTCAATCATAAAGATTAAAATATAAACAATATGGAGACATTGAGAATTGGTGATACAGTTCCTTCATTTGAAGGAGTAGATCAGAATAATACAAAAGTCACAACAGCTGATTTTAAAGGATTAAAGTGGGTAGTTTATTTTTATCCAAAGGATAATACTCCAGGATGTACTGCTCAGGCATGTAGCCTGCGAGACGGTTATGATGCATTATTATCTCATGGAATTAAAGTTTTGGGTGTAAGCGCTGACTCGGTTAAAAGTCACGATAAATTCTCAAGTAAATTTACGTTGCCTTTCTCCCTTTTAGCAGATGAAAATAAAGAGGTGATTAATTTATTTGGCGTTTGGGGTCCTAAAAAGTTTATGGGCAGAGAGTATGAAGGGATTCATCGAATTTCATTTGTGATTGATGAGAAGGGTTTTGTTTCTCATATAATCCAAAAGCCTAAGACGAAAGACCACGCAAATGAAATCCTTAATTTATTAGAATTAAACTAGTTCGTAAATTGTTTACGAACTTCATGCAATACATTTGACTCATTACTAATTAAGGTCCAAGGCCTAAAAAACAAACGATATGCCAAATAAAGAATTAAACAAAGAGAAACTGAAAGCATTGCAGCTTACAATGGAGAAATTAGATAAAACCTATGGGAAAGGTGCCGTAATGAAGCTTGGAGATTCTCCTGTTGAAAAAGTAGATGTTATACCAACAGGGTCATTAACACTTGATTTAGCTTTAGGTATTCAAGGTTACCCAAAAGGTCGTGTCGTTGAAATTTATGGGCCAGAATCATCTGGTAAAACGACGCTTGCTATTCACGCGATTGCTGAAGTTCAAAAGCAAGGAGGTATTGCGGCATTTATTGATGCAGAACAT
This sequence comes from Crocinitomicaceae bacterium, assembly GCA_029251865.1. GTDB lineage: Bacteria > Bacteroidota > Bacteroidia > Flavobacteriales_D > Crocinitomicaceae > UBA952. Next base: position 911 of record JAQXCN010000015.1, read on the forward strand.
GCATTTGATCAATTTTATGCAAAAAATTTAGGTGTAGATGTAGCAAATCTTTTGATTTCACAGCCTGATAATGGCGAGCAGGCATTGGAAATTGCTGACAATTTAATTCGTTCAGGGGCAATTGACTTAATTGTAGTTGATTCGGTAGCTGCACTAACACCAAAGGCGGAAATTGAGGGTGAAATGGGAGACTCTCAAATGGGTCTTCAGGCGAGATTGATGTCAAAGGCGTTGAGAAAGCTTACCGGTTCCATTAATAAAGCAGGTTGCTGCTGTATTTTCATTAACCAACTTCGTGAAAAAATAGGGGTAATGTTTGGTAACCCAGAGACAACTACCGGTGGTAACGCCTTAAAGTTTTATTCATCAATCAGGATTGATATTCGAAGATCTACACAACTAAAAGATGGGGATCAAGTTAAAGGGAATAGAGTCAAAGTTAAAGTAGTTAAGAATAAAGTAGCGCCACCATTTCGACGTGCAGAGTTTGACGTGATGTATGGTAAAGGGATTTCTAAGATAGGAGAAATCATTGATTTAGGGGTTGAATTAAATATATTGAAGAAAAGTGGTTCTTGGTTTTCTTATGGTGAAACTAGGTTGGGTCAGGGACGAGATTCTATTAAAAATCTACTTCTTGACAATCCGGAATTATCTGAAGAATTAGAGAATAAAATTAAAGAGGCTCTTGTAACGCCAGAAGTATCGACTGAGGTAGCGCAAGATTAATTAGCAAATCGTTTGAAGGAACGGCACTCCTGTGCCGTTTTTTTTTATTCATAATTTAAGTACATTTGAAAAAATCATTTTATGAAAAGAACAAAATTTTATTCAATACTCGCATTACTGACTGTATTTATGTTTTCAGTATCATGTAAGAAAAAAGGATGTATGGATACTGCAGCATCAAATTATAACGAAGAAGCTAAAAAGGATGATGGCTCTTGCGTTTATTCTCCAATAATTTCAATTATAGGAGCAGCCGATACAACTATAAGTGTGGCTACTTTATGGGAAGATCCATATGCTACTGCTGCTAATCTTGATGGTGCAGTTGTTATGGTTTCAGATGTAAGTGATGTTGATGCAAGTCAGGTAGGTGATTATTCAGTTACCTATTCAGCAACAAATAATAACGGTACTACAACAGTTACAAGGATGGTACATGTCGTTGTCAATCAAGATTCTTGGTTAGGTGATTGGAGTGTTTCTGATAATTGTGGGGGTGGAACTGGTCTAGCATTGAACGGTTCTCCGAATGTTATTGCTGGTGGAAATACTGAACAGATTTTAATTACTGAATTTTTAAATGGTATCACAGGGAGTTATGGAACAGCAATTTGCCAAATTGATGGAGATGCCATTTCTGTTGCAGAGGCTTCTGATGGGGCACCAGGGGGGCTTGGAGATATAATTTATTCTGGATTCGGCACAATGAATTCTGATGGTTTGAGCTTCACAATTACTTTTACTTGGCAAAATACAACACCTTTAACAGGAGGATCTGGAACATGTCAAGCTACTTACAGCAAGTAGAGATATTATTTTTAAATATGAAAGGAGTGCCTGTCACTCCTTTTTTTATGCTTTAGGTTTGCAAAGGTTGACAGAATAGTCTACTTTTGGCGCCTTAAAATACTATATAATTAGAATTATGGAATCAATTGCAATTTACTTACCTATTATATTAGCTGTTGTAGGTTTGTTATACATGTTTATTAAGAAAGCATGGGTTATGAAACAAGATGCTGGAGACGGCAAAATGAAAGAAATTTCAGATCATATATATGAAGGGGCTTTAGCTTTTTTAAAGGCTGAATACAAATTGCTAACCGTCTTTGTCATTGGAGCGAGTGTTGCTTTAGCTGGTGTAGCCTACATTGTACCTTCAACTGGTTATTTGATCATTGTGGCTTTTATTGTTGGTGCTATTTTTTCAGCATTAGCAGGAAATATGGGGATGAAAATTGCCACTAAGACAAATGTGAGAACAACACAGGCCGCAAAAACGAGTTTGCCTAATGCATTAAAAGTTTCTTTTGGTGGCGGTACTGTAATGGGACTTGGTGTTGCTGGTTTAGCAGTTTTAGGTTTAACATCATTCTTCATATTCTTTTTCCATTACGTAATGGGTGGTGTTTGGACAAATACTGATGACATGACCATTGTATTAGAAACGCTTGCAGGTTTTTCCCTTGGAGCAGAATCTATAGCACTTTTTGCACGAGTTGGAGGTGGTATTTACACTAAGGCAGCAGATGTGGGAGCAGATTTGGTTGGTAAAGTTGAGGCTGGTATACCTGAAGATGACCCACGTAACCCTGCAACTATTGCAGATAATGTAGGTGACAATGTAGGCGATGTTGCAGGAATGGGGGCTGATTTATTCGGTTCTTACGTCGCAACGGTATTAGCAGCAATGGTACTCGGTAATTATGTGATCAAAGATATGGGTGGAGTAATTGACGACGCATTCGGCGGCATTGGTCCGATTTTGTTACCCATGGCTATTGCAGGATTTGGAATAATAATTTCTATTTTAGGTACATTGCTTGTCAAAATCTCGTCAAATGATGCGAAAGAGGCACAAGTTCAAAGGGCCTTAAATATTGGTAATTGGACTTCAATAGGCTTAGTTGCTGTTTCATGTTTTATTCTTGTAAAGTGGATGCTTCCGGCTGAAATGCAAATGTCTTTTTATGGTGAAGGAATTAAAACTATTTCTTCTATGAATGTTTTTTATGCAACACTAGTGGGATTAGTGGTTGGTGCAGCAATTTCGTCGTTCACGGAATATTATACAGGTTTAGGTAAGAAACCGATTTTAAAAATTGTTCAGCAGTCTTCAACGGGAGCAGGTACGAATATTATTGCAGGTTTAGCTACCGGTATGATATCTACTTTTTCGTCGGTGTTACTTTTTGCTGCTGCAATCTGGACATCGTATGCTTTTGCAGGGTTTTACGGTGTAGCTCTTGCGGCTTCAGCGATGATGGCAACAACAGCCATGCAGCTTGCAATTGATGCTTTTGGACCGATATCGGATAATGCAGGTGGAATCGCTGAAATGAGTGAGCAGGATCCAATCGTGAGAGAAAGAACTGATATTTTAGATTCAGTTGGTAACACAACCGCAGCAACTGGAAAAGGTTTTGCTATTGCTTCTGCAGCACTTACATCTTTGGCATTATTTGCGGCTTACGTGACGTTTACTGGAATAGACGGTATTAATATTTTCAAAGCTCCTGTATTGGCAATGCTTTTTGTCGGAGGAATGATTCCGGTAGTATTTTCAGCTCTAGCCATGAACTCAGTTGGTAAAGCGGCGATGGAAATGGTTTATGAGGTTAGACGACAGTTCAAAGAGATCCCAGGAATTATGGAAGGTAAGGGTAAGCCTGATTATGCGAAGTGTGTTGATATCTCAACGAAGGCCTCTCTTAAAGAGATGATGCTACCTGGTATACTAACTATTGGTTTCCCAATAAGCATTGTCCTTTTAGGAAAACTTGTCTATTTAGATAACAATCTAATCATTGCTGAAATGTTAGGTGGCTATATGGCAGGTGTTACTGTTTCGGGTGTATTATGGGCTATCTTTCAAAACAATGCCGGTGGTGCATGGGATAATGCTAAAAAGTCTTTTGAAGCTGGTGTTGAGATTAACGGAGAGATGACCTATAAAGGTTCTGATGCGCACAAAGCAGCAGTTACTGGTGATACTGTGGGTGATCCTTTTAAAGATACATCAGGCCCTTCTATGAATATACTTATTAAGTTAACCTGTCTTATTGGTTTGGTAATTGCGCCGATTTTAGGAAATGGACATGGGAATGAGGATGCTGTGGCTTGCTCAGCGAATAAAACAGAATGTTGTGCAGACAAAAAAGATAAGTCTTGTGCGAAGGAAGATTCTTGCGATAAAGAAGAAGGTAAGTCTTGTTGCGCAGAAAAAATGAAATGTGATTTGTCTAAGTGCGCCGAAATGACCAAAGATGAATGTGCTGCAATGTGCGTCGAAAAAGGGTGTAGCGAAGAAGAGACTGCAGAATGTCTTTCACATTACGATGAAGAAGGGAAATGGATAGAAGCTAAATAGAGCCAATATCTTTAAACAATATTTAAAGCCATCATTTGATGGCTTTTTTTATGCAATATAAAATCTGTTATTTTTAATATTAAATTAATCAATGTCTGGTAATTCTGATTTCTTTTCCGATGTATACGATGTAGTAAGGCTCATTCCAACCGGAAGGGTTTGCTCTTATGGTGCAATCGCAAATTATCTTGGGTCTAAGCGATCCTCTCGAATGGTGGGTTGGGCAATGAATGCTTCACATAAATTTGATGATATCCCTGCGCACCGGGTAGTCAACAGAAATGGAATGCTTACAGGGAAGCATCATTTTCAGCAACCTAACCTTATGCAAGAGCTCCTGGAGAAAGAGGGGATCGCTATTCGTGAGGATATTGTTGTTGATTTTAATATTCTTTTTTGGGATCCTTTAGTTGAATTATAGTACTTTCAAACGATTATAATTTAAATTTTTCAAAATGAAATTTGGAACAAAAGCAATTCATGCAGGCATTGAGCCAGACCCTACTACGGGAGCGATTATGACGCCTATTTATCAAACCTCTACGTTTGTTCAGGATGGTGTTGGAAATCATAAGGGTTACCAATATTCACGTACGCAAAATCCAACCCGCGATATTTTACAGAAGAATTTAGCTGCTCTAGAGAATGGTAAGTATGGCGCTTGTTTTGCTTCGGGAATAGCTGCAATTGATTGCGTTATTAAAATGCTAAAACCAGGGGATGAAGTTGTTGCTACAAATGATCTTTACGGTGGTTCATATCGTTTGTTTAAAACTATTTATGAGCAGTATGGTATTATTTTTCATTTTGTTGATATGAAGAATATTGTAGAAGCACAAAGAGTAATGTCAGAAAAAACGAAGCTAATTTGGGCGGAAACGCCTACCAATCCGATGATAAATATTATTGATATAAAAGGACTTGCTTCACTTGCTAATGAGTCAAATGCTATACTATGTGTCGATAACACTTTTGCTACGCCATACCTTCAGAATCCACTTGATCTAGGTGCAGATATTGTCATGCATTCAGTCACAAAGTACCTTGGCGGTCATTCTGATGTGGTCATGGGTGCCTTAATTACTTCAAAACAAGAAATAGCAGACGAAATTTACCGCATTCAAAACTCATCAGGTGCAATTGCCGGTCCGATGGATTGTTTTTTAGTTCTACGCGGCATTAAAACGTTGCATCTTAGAATGCAAAGGCATTGTGAAAACGGTGCAAGAATTGCATACTTTCTTCACGCACATCCAAAAGTAGAGAAAGTGTATTGGCCTGGTCTTGAAGATCACATAAACCACCATATTGCCAAGGAGCAGATGAAAGATTTCGGAGGCATGCTATCATTTACGGTCAAAGGGAATGATTTGGAAGATGCACTAAAATTGGTGAAGCAAGTAAAAGTTTTTGCATTGGCAGAATCTTTGGGTGGTGTTGAGTCCTTAATTGGACATCCAGCAACAATGACACATGCTGCCATTCCAAAAGATGCTCGAGAGAAAAGTGGAGTGGTCGACAGTTTAATTCGACTCAGTATAGGCGTAGAAGATGTTGAAGACCTAATAGAGGATCTAGATCAAGCGTTAGAGGTTCTCTAAGATCTGAAAAAACTGCTCTTTCTTTGCTGGAGATAGCGGAACAGAACTGCCATCTTTCATAATTACTGCACCGCCGTCTGCTTTATCATAACGATCGATATGGTCCAGGTTTACGAGGTGCGATTGTTGCACTCTAAAAAAGGAATGACCAGATAGTAAAAGGTCATATTCTTTTAGTGTTTTAGAAACAAGGATTCGTTTGCCTGATTCCAAATAGAACGAGGTGTAATTTTTATCCGCTTCACACCGAATAATCTCTTTGAGCTCAAGTACATAAACGCTTTCTTGTGTTTTCAGTACTAATTTTTTCTTCACGCTTCTGTCAATATTATTGGCAAGGGCGTTAAACTGAACCTCATTCTTTTTCTTCTGTAACGTTGTAAGTGCTTTATTTACCGAGTCTTCAAGTTCATCTACATCAATAGGCTTCAGTATATAAGCAAGAGCACTGAATTTAATAGCTTGAATTGCATATTCTTGATAAGCCGTAATAAAAATTATTTCAAACTCTTTATATTTCGCCCCTTTCAGAACATCAAACCCATTGCCGTCAGGCATTTGTATGTCCAAGAAAACGAGGTCAGGTTGAATTTTATTGATTGCATTGATACCCGTTTCGACGTTTGAGCCATCAGTGTATATTTCGAAATTATGTCCAAAAGAGATTAGAAGTCTTTTTATAAACTCTTTGGTTTTATTTTCATCGTCAATTATGAGTACTTTTTTCATTCTGAATCAAAGTTAAGATTTTCGGTTAGTAATGGTAGGAATATTTCTACACGGGTTCCGGAGTGTTTTTCTTCTGTTAGATTACTGATTGCGATTCGAGCTTTTGACTTGTATTTCTTATTCAGAATACTTACCCTCTGGTTGGTAATATCCATAGCCATACTTTTATGCTCACTCAGCGGGTTTTTTTTCTTAGTTGATTCTGTTATGCCAACACCGTTGTCTGAAACCTCCACATAGAGCATTTCTTCCTTCTCTACAATGTTTATTGTAATCTGTCCATTTTCAATGGTATTGAGTTGTCCGTGTTCTATAGCATTTTCTACGAATGGTTGAGTAATCATAGGCGGGATAAGTACTTTCTTAAAGACTAAGGTTTCTGGTACATTAATTTGATAATCAAATCTATTTTCAAACCGGAGTTTTTGTGTTTTTAAATATTTTTCTAAAATCTCAATTTCTGTTTCTAGCGTAATAAATTCTTTGGGTGAGTTTTCTAAGATGAGTCGAATGAGCCTCGAAAAGCTGACCAAGAATTTAGAAGATTTGGCGGGGTTGTTCTCATATAGTGAACTTTGTATTACGGACATTGCGTTAAATATAAAGTGTGGGTTCATTTGAGTCCTAAGGAGCGTTTGTGACATTTCTACCTCCTTGTTTGTTTGATTGATTTTCAACTGTCTTAAATAAAATAAAACGATGATAATTGTTGAGATAAGAATAATACTGATTAAAACAATAGTCGACATTTGCTTTTGGCCTTTCAAGGCTAACAATTCTTTTTCTTTTACCTGATCATTAATAACACGTTCTTGTTCTTTGATTCGGTACTCCCGTAGTTCTCTGGAATACATTTGAGTGAGTTCATTGATTGCTTTACTGCTGCTCAAGGATGAGTGGTCATCAATCAGTTTTTGATAGGTTTTTATGTTTTCATATGCTTTTTCAAATCCTTTCTGCTTCGCATTGACTTGACCAAGAAATTTGTAATTCATTATTCGGTAAATAGACTGAGGATAATTCAGTAAAAATCTTTTTGATGTGATAAATGACTGCTTAGCATCAGCCCATTTTTTACTTTTAAAATGGGTGCGCCCTATTAAGTGATAGGTGTTTCCTTTGCCCTCTTTAGAATCCATTTCATTATAGGATTCAAGGACTTCGTCTAAGAGCGCCATAGCCTCACTGAAATACCCTTCTTCAATGAGGTATTTTGAATGAACAAGTTTCAATTTAAGTCCATAAATACTTTCTTCTTTTTCGTTAATAAATTTATATCCTTTCGTAATATTTCCAATCGCTTGATTTAACTGGTCTTCAGCCAATGAAACCTCCGCGAGTCCTGTATAAATTTGTACTTTATATACCCGGAAGTTATTCTTATCTGCAATATTTAATGACTTTCTGTAATACGTTCTTGATTCCCCGAAGGAGTTTACGGTAAAGGTTCGTTCAGCGATTTTCAAATTTGTCCAGCACAATAAATCATCATCTTTTAACCTTTGAGCTTCGGTATTAAGTTTGAGCAGTGTCGAAGTGCTTTTTCCAATCATATCGAAATGTGCATATATGTTTGAAAGATCGCGAAAGGTGAGGGCTACAGCTTCTTTTGAATCCGATCTCTTTGCGAAATTTAAAGCCATATTAGAATAGTACAGGGCGGAGTCTTTTTGATTTGAATACATTTTGGAAAGAGCCATCATGCGATAGGCATCGCTTTTATCTGTATTACTGCCGTTATTTTCTGAGCTTTCGAGGAGGGTTTTTGAGGCTTCAAGCATGCGGATGTATTTACCACCTATTTCCAGGGCCTTTACTTTCCATAATTGACTTAAAATAGAGTTTTTTATGAGTTCATTCTTGTGTTTACCAAAGGCTTTGTTGAAATTAGAGTAAAGGCCTTGTCGCTGATAAAAAGTAAAAAGACGAGAGGTTAATTCTGCTCGAGTTTCTGAATTGTGCTTTTTGGATTTTAGTGTTTTTAAGTATTCTGAGTACAGCGTTGATTTACCCTCAGGATTTATTGATTTTCGTTGAATTTCTAAAAATATTTCATCAGCCAAAAACTTTGTGCTTTTTTGACTATATAAATTATCTACTGTGCTCATAATCAGCAGCAAAATAAAGAGGAAACGATTCATTAGTTTAAAAATACACATTCATAGTCAATTATACATACATTGAAGAAACAACAAAGGAGAGGATAGGGTAGTCCTACTCGGAATTGATTATCTTTGCACAAAAAATAATTATGAGTCTTTTAACAGTTGGTAGTGTGGCTTTCGATGCGATAGAAACACCTTTTGGTAAAACAGATAAAATAGTAGGTGGGGCAGGGACATATATTTCACTCGCTTCTTCCTTCTTTGTAAAGGAACAAAGTATTATTTCTGTTGTCGGTTCGGATTTCCCAAAAGAGACGCTTAAAGAAATGAATTCTCGTGGTATAAATACTGAAGGTCTTCAAGTAAAGGAAGGCGAAAAAACTTTTTTTTGGTCAGGGAAATATCATAATGATATGAATAGTCGAGACACTTTAGCAACAGAACTTAATGTTTTAGAACATTTTGACCCCATAGTTCCAGATAGCTATCAAACCTCAGACTATGTTATGTTGGGTAACTTAAGCCCCTCGGTTCAAAGCGCTGTTATAGACCGTATGCATTCCAAACCGAAGCTGATTGCAATGGATACGATGAATTTTTGGATGGATATTGCTTTATCCGATCTTAAAAAAACGATTTCTATGGTTGACATTCTCATCGTGAATGATGAAGAAGCGCGTCAACTTACAGGAGAATATGCACTTGTAACTGCAGCAAAAGTGATCTTAGAAATGGGCCCAAAGTATATCATTATTAAAAAAGGTGAGCATGGGGCACTTCTCTTTTCGAAGGATCAAATTTTCTTTGCTCCAGCATTACCACTTGCTGAGGTTTTTGATCCAACTGGCGCTGGAGATACATTCGCTGGAGGATTTATGGGATATATTGCATCAAAGGATGATACAAGCTTTGAAAATCTAAAACGCGCAGTAATTTACGGCTCTGCAATGGCATCATTCTGTGTTGAAAAGTTTGGAACAGATCGTCTATTAGAAATTAGCCAAAATGATATTGATGAAAGAGTGAACGTATTTAATGAGCTTTCTTCTTTTGATTTAAAAAATTAGATATGGAAAATGAATTTATAACCAATTTAAAGGAGCTGCTAAAGCAAGAAGACCTGCTGTCTATTTCAAAGGAGGTAGGACAGTTAAAGGTGAACTTTGATGATTGGTTGTTAAAAAGTGAGGGGCAACAGCAGGTCGCTACTCTAAAAGCAGAGGAGGAAGGAGTTGAACTTGAACAGATTGATTTTTCGATAATCAAGACAGCGTTTAACGATCTTTTTTTAAAATTCAAGGCCTCAAAAAAGCAACAGTTAGATCTAAAAAATAAACTTGAGTTAGAAAACTTAAAGCTGAAAAATAATTTAATAAAGGAATTAAAAGAGCTTGTTGAAAACGAGGAGAATATTGGGACAGCATTTAATGGTTATAATTCAATTCAAGATACTTGGAAAAAGATAGGAGATATTCCGCGTGATAAAAGAGATAATGTCCAGAAGGATTATTCTCGGCTGAGAGAATTATTTTTCCATAATATTACAATTTATAAGGAGCTTAAAGAAAATGACTACAAAAGAAATACTCAACTTAAGGAGAAAATAATTATTGAATTACAAACCTTAAGGAACGAATGTGACAGTATTCGTGAGCTTGAAAAGAAGTTGCGTTTATTTCAAGATGAGTGGGAAGATGTTGGTCCTGTTCAAAAAGAACAATGGGAAGGATTAAAGATGAGTTATTGGGAGGTTGTTCGCTCCATATATGATAAAATTAATAAGCACTATGAACAGCATCGCGCTTCTCAGCAAGAAAACCTTAAAAAGAAGCAAGCCATTTTAATTGAACTACAAGTTTTTTTAGAATCAAACCCTACCATAAACACCCAAAAAGAATGGCAGAAATGCACTCAAAAGGTACTTGATTTTCAAGCATCATGGAAAAAAGTTGGTTTTGCTCCTAAAAAAGACAACGATGCTATTTGGAAAGAATTCCGAGGGCTTTGCGATTCTTTTTTCACCCTGAAGAAGGATTTTTTTAAAGAACGAGATAATAAGGATAAAGAGGCTCGGGATGCAAAAAAGGCACTCATTGATAAAGCCAATGCACTCAAGTCTTCGGAGGATTGGAAGGATGCATCACACGCCCTGATTCAATTACAAAAGCAATGGAAGACCTTGAAAGGAGCTGGTCGCTATGAGAAAAAGCTTTGGGAAGAATTCAGAGGTGCCTGCGATTATTTTTTCACACACAAGGAAGATTCAGCCAAGGCTATGGACAAAGAATTGACCAAAAATTTAAAAGACAAGCAAGCTTTTATTCTTACCATAAAAGAAAGAGTCATTGCTGCTGAAGAGGATATAAAAGGAATTATAGCTGATTTTCAGGAATTGGGTAATGTACCCTCAAATCAATACAACCAGTTGCTTTCAGATTTTAATAAAGCGCTTCAAGTCCAGCTCACAAAATCCAATATGTCTCCTGAGGCTGCGGATTTAATAATGTTCAAATCTAAAATCCAAGGACTATCATCCTCTCATGATGCTTCGGCTAATTATCAGCGAGAGAAGAAGGCACTGCGAATGAAAATTACAGACTTAGAAAATGAGTTGATCAAAGCAGAAACTAATATGGGTTATTTTTCTGTCTCTAAAGGTGCTGAAAAATTATTTGCGCAAGTCAATGAAAAAAATGATAAAATCAAAAAGGACATTTCTTTGTTAAAAAGGAAATTAAAATTAATTCCAAATGAATAGTTTTACCAATAGTGTTCTGTTGTTCTTTAGTTTACCACTCATGGGGTTTTGTATTTATGTTGGATATGACGTTCAGATCGACTTTTTACATATGTCAGGTGCTGAGCTTCCATTTCAATCATATATTTATCTAGGTTTTGGTTTATTATTTTTTGGTTTACTCGGTTGGCGAAGTGTTCGACGATGGATGGGGGTATACATTGCGAATAAGACGAAGCGTTTTGCATGGAACACACCAATTAGTAGTAAAAGAAAGCAGCGCGTAATTACCTATACTTTACTGGAGGTTCTTGTCATGACTAGTTTGTCTTTTGCACTTTATAAGATACTCGATTTCTGGGTGCTCCCTGCAGGAGTTTTACTTTTCTTTTCTGTTGAAAGTATTGTCTTTATACTTTCTGGTGCAAAGAACAGGTTTCGGGTAGGTGTTTCTTCGAAGGCCATAATTGCAGCGGATCGAGAGGTTGTTATTGTCTACTTTTCAGGACTTCAAAAAATAACTTTAGGGAAGGATTCTATTTATTTTGACTACATTAAAGAGCTACAACTCTTATTTCCGACCGACTGCATAGAGAAAGATCAAATAAGTGACTTTAAAAAAGAAGTGCAGAAGAGGATAGATCGAGATAAGGTGCTCATTAGAAATAGAGATTAGTTATGAAAGATGCACAGATTCTTATTATTGAGGATGATTTGTCTTTTGCTGAAAACGTAAAATTTCAACTTTCTACATCTGAAATAAAAAGCGAGAATATTATTTCTATCGCCTCCATTGCTGAGGCTCATGAAGTGCGGGATTTTCAGGAACCAGATGTTATTCTTTTGGATCTTAATATTGAGGATTCGAGCGGTGTTGAAACCTATGAAAAGGTATTTAAGATATTTCCCTTAGCTTCGGTAATTGTTTTATCCGGCATGGATGACGAGTCTATAGCTCTTGAAATTGTCTCCAAGGGTGGGCAGGATTATGTGATAAAAAGTGCGCTGAATGCAAAGGTTTTAGAGCGGACGATTAATTACGGTTTGTTAAGACGAGAATTAACTCAAAAGGTTAAGAAATCAGAAAGGAAATTTAAAGATGTTTTTAACAAATCGCCACTTCCAATAATTCAGCTTATCGGCCATGAACTAGAAACTGGTCTTGTTAATAATGCTGCGCAAAAGCTCTATAAATTCTCTCATGAAGAGATGACTAAAAAATCATTTAGCAGTTTCAATCTTGACAAGAATAAAAGCATAAATATAGAGGGTGGTCGATATGTACAACAAACGAATGATGGCGAAGAAATAATTGTTGATGTCGTAATTAATGAAATTGAGTCTGATAGTGACCAAGCAGAATACATTGCCTTGATAATTGACAAAACTAAGGAGCTCGAATTCGAGAAGCGGAAGTTTGATGTTGTCTCCCAAGCAGAGGAATCTGAGAAGAAGAAAATTGCACGAGAGTTGCATGATGGATTGGGTCAACAAATGGTTTTATTGAATCTATTATTTCAAAACTTCAATCCCTCTGATGGCCAAAAGGAGAGTTTTAATGATTTACAGAATCTATTACAGAATTGTATCCGTGAAGTAAAGGAAATAGCATATAATCTGTTACCGCCGGAATTAGAAAAAGGGTTTTTAAATGCAATTGAACGCTTTGCACGAAGAATAAGTTCCATGGATCAAATTCAATTTGTTATTGATATTGAAGAAGGTATTGAAGAGCAGGATCTAGATAATGTTGATAAATTTAATTTATACCGGATTATTCAAGAGCTTTTCAATAATTCCTTAAAACATGCAGGTGCTTCAGAATTTAGTATATCGCTGCGCAGGTGTGAGGAAGGTATAGAGTTGATAGCAATGGATAATGGTGTAGGCTTTGAAATGGAGAAAATTCAAAAAGGTCTGGGAATAGAAAACATTCAATACCGTATGAATATGGCAGGTATTCAGGGGGCCTTCAATTCTGTATTAGGAAAAGGCACCTCCGTAAAAATGATGTTGAAATCTGTTTAAACTCCAACAAGAATTTTATTTATCTGTGAAATAATGTTGTCAGTATTAATGTGCTGTATACAACCTTCTGAATCTGACTTACAACGGTTACCAAGTTTTGAGCAAGGTCCTTTGTTGACTGGACTAACCATTTCCATGGAGTTTTCACCAGGTAGATAAGGAGACATTCCAATACTAGGTTTTGTGCATCCCCAAAATGAAATGATATCCTTTTTAAATGCGGAAGCAATATGCATTAAGCCTGTATCATTTGTCAAAACCAAAGCCGCCTTTTTTACAATAAATGCCGATTCTTGGAGGCTGAGCTTTCCGCAAAGATTAAATACGTTATTGACTTTTTTTGTCGATGAAATAATTTGACCTCTTTCGCCATCTGCTGGCCCACCTACAAGTACAATGGGTATATTGAGGGACTCACACACCTTTACAATATGTTCAACGGGTAACATCTTTTTGGGGTACGAAGCTCCAATAACCCAAGCAATATATTTTTGATCAAGTGAAAACGCTATTTTATCGATGCTCAAAGGTTTTTTTATTGCGATATGAAAATCTAAACCTTGATGGTCATTTTCTATTCCAAGAGCTTTGATTGTTTTAAAATATCGTTCAACAATATGTTCTTTTTTTAGAAGATCAACGCCTGTTCTGACAAGAAGCAGTTTCTTGAGGTTTTCTTTATTTACAATGTTTGTGTTACTTGATAAACCCCTTCTTAACTTAAAGGATTTTAAATTGTTTTGTAGGTCAATAATTTGTGCGTAATTCTCAGAAAGAAGGCTTTCTTCTAGGCTAGGCTCTTCAAGGCAGTACAGTTTATCTAAATATCTATTGTTTTCAATTGCCGATTTAAATTTTGTTTTTACCAGGAAATGAACGGCATATCCAGATTTCTTTAGGGTACGGACAATAGGACTAGTCAATACAATATCGCCAATAGCGCTAAATCTAATGATCAATACTTTTTTTCCTTCGTTACGACTTACTTTATCCATATCTTTTCAAGAAAGGAACGTATTTCTTCGAGTGCTATTGCAGAGAATGTTTCTTCTATTTGACCGTATTCACTTATTGTACATGTATTACAACGCTGAAACAAATGATTTAATCCTTCAAGCTCTTTAAGTTCATGTAGTTTATCATTTACAGGTAAAAGATTTTCATACCCTTTGATGTTTTCTTTACTTGTTACTTGAATGTCTCTGGTTCCAATTAAAACTAAAACGTGACAACTTATTTTAGGTATATGTATACTCGGTGAATATCTTATGAATTCATACATCCAAGGGTTGAGCATTGACATTTTAACAGATTGAATAATCTCAGCTTCTTCACTTTTTTCAATAAATTTTTTCTTCCTGAATTTCTTAACGAATTTTTTTGAAATTGATTTTAAATCGACACCAAATTCTTCGATGTTTTTTGAGTTTATAACTGCATCCCAAAGGGCAGTATTGAACGCATGGGTCAATTCTAATTGAGCTCCTTTTTCTCCAATGCTTTCAGCCATCAATCTCGTTTGTATTTTTAGAATTGAATCTCCTCTTATTGAGGTTCCCGCAAGAGAAATTATACCCGAAAGATTTGAGATTTTCGTTCCTAAAATATTTGCGATCAGTCCTCCCTCGCTATGACCAAGCACAACAATTTTACTTGCGTCCACCTCAGGTCGGCTCTGTAAATAGTATACTGCTGACGCCGCGTCGTTAACAAAATCTGTAGTTGTTGCGGAGGCAAAGTCTCCCGCTGAGTTGAATGTTCCCCTATCGTCATATCTGAGAACGGCATACCCTAAGTTTGACAGGTAGTCAGCAAGAATCCAAAAGGGCCGATGCCCCATCATTTCTTCATCTCGATTTTGAGGACCGCTACCGCTAACCAAAACGATTGCTGGGATGTTGGTCTTATTTTTTGGATATGTAAAAGTTCCTGCCAGTAATAGGGAGTCTTCTACGTTTTCAAATTTCACCTCTTCTTGTTCATAAGAATATGGGGCTTTCGGGTTTTGTGGACGCTTTACCTTTTTAGGTTCAATGGGTTTCTTGTAAAAGGTTATTTCCTCTAAAATAGGACCTTGTTTAAATATTCCTGAAAGCGAGTCTGAGTAATAAGTACCTTCAAAGGAGACCCCGATTTTACCCATTTCAACCTTGATGTTATTGCCTTCTGAGAATGTTATTTTTGCAGGCATGTCAAAGGCTTTTTGCTTTGGTGAGTCAACGGATACTATGTTCTTACCCGATTCTTTTTTAATGTGAAAAACGAGGGGGAGATCAGCCGCTTTTAATGTGGTAAACCAGTCCCCATAGGGAGATTGGCCGAAGCCATAAAATGCCAGAATCAAAAAGAGAAAGATAATTTTCATTAAACTGAAATATTAAGTTTTTTTAAGATAAAGTGCATCAGCCAAGCGGGGCCAATTAAAAGAAATTGAATATCCTGTATGAATGAAGGTTTCTTTCCTTCAATATTGTGGCCGATAAATTGAAATACCCAGCTTACCATAAAAATCCCAATATAAATCAGTAGAGCACTGCCCGAAAGATTAATTCTCGAGCAAATGAAGAGACAGAGTATAGAAAATAGGATCATACCTATTGATAGTGATAGCGATAATGAAATGTAGTACAACAATACGAGGATCAAAGCAATAAAGGCCCAACTTAATTCAACAGTATTAAACATGTTTATTTGCCATGGGAAGGGAATTACCGAAACAAGCCCAACAATACTAAAGAAAATAGCGGGCACACAAATCCAATGTATTAACTTGTTGGTTGAATTGGTATGGCTTTCACCATATTTATCTAGAAGGGAATTTATTTTTTTCATGCCCTAATATAGAGGGAATCTATTGAAATAAGAAGTTTATGTAAAAAGCCGCTTCAGTTCACTGGCCTTTGAAGGATCCATTTTTCCTGCTAAAATTAAGGACAATTGCTTGCGTCTCAGTGCGGCATCAAAGCGTTCGATCTCTTCTTTGGATTCTGGGATTAATTCAGGGACTTGTATTGGGCCTCCGTTTTGATCCACGGCTACAAATGTATATATCGCATCATTACATTTTTCGCGTTCTCCTGTAACTTGATCTTCAACATAGACGTCAATAATAATTTCCATTGAAGAATAAAAAGATCTAGAAACTTTAGCCTCAAGTGTGACAATGGAGGCTTGTTTTATTGGTATTTTAAAGGAAACATGATTAACAGATGCTGTTACTACAACTCTCCTGCAATGACGTTGAGCCGAGACACTTGCAATAACATCCATCCAAGCAAGTAGTTCACCCCCAAATAAATTACCAAGTGTGTTGGTGTCATTTGGCAGTACAACTTTGGTGGCGATCGAAAGAGTGTCTATTGCTTTACGGGTTTTCATGCTACAAAACTAAGCAATAGTTCGGTTTTTTTTCTTCAGAAGCAGTAATTATTTCTTAGTTTCAAAGGCTCAAATTTGAGCATCTTGTCTAGTGAAAAAAATAAATAATTGGTTATCTTAGCAAACCTTAAACTAAGTCAACCGTTATTATAAAAAACTATCCATGAAAATTCTACTTTTTATTCTTTCTTTTTCTTTCTTATTTGCTGGAACTAATTTTGCTCAAAAAACAAGGGTATTCGATCCAACAAATGCGCGTGATGGCGAATCTGTTGAATATTGTCATCAGCATGTGAAAATGAGAGAATTAAACAATGACATCAATTTTAGAGCTATAAACGCCGAGTCAGAGGCTGAATTTGATCAAAAAATCAAAGAATCAACGCCCAAAGGTGTTGTTTACAAAATACCGGTTGTTTTTCACGTACTTCACAATGAAGGTGTCGAAAATATCTCTGATGAACAGATTTATGATGCGTTGTCTATTTTAAACCGTGATTTTAGAAAATTAAATGCAGATACAGCGAATGTAAATGCGGATTTTGAAGGTATGCCTGCGGACAGTGAAATTGAATTTGTTCTTTCAACAAAAGCACCTAATGGGCAATGCTTTAAAGGTATTACGAGAACAACCTCCGTAGTAAGTCTTCAGGGGGATGATGGAACCGCACAGGTTAGTGCTATTGTGCAAGGGAACGATGTTTATAATGGTACTTGGGCTGGTAATAAATACCTAAATTTCTTTGTTTGTGGTGATATTGGTGGCGCAGCAGGATACACGTACAACCCTGGAAATTGGAATGCGACAAGTATGACAAATGGTATTTGGGTACGGCATGATTATACGGGTTCAATTGGAACGAGTTCGGTGGGGACAAGTCGTACGTTGACACACGAGGTGGGTCACTGGTTAAACTTAAGCCATACGTGGGGTGGCGATAATAACCCAAATGTTTCTACGAGTTGTAATCAAGATGACGGTGTTCAAGACACGCCGTTGTGTATTGGTGTAACTTCTTGTAATCAGAATTCTAATGGATGCAGTGGAGATAATTCATATTGGGGATTCGATATTCGTGATAATGTAGAAAATTACATGGATTATTCATATTGTTCGAAGATGTATACTGAAGGTCAACGCTCAAGAATGAGAGCTGCATTGCAAGTTACGAGTACGGGAAGAAAAAACCTTTGGCAAGTCAGCAATTTAAATGCAACAGGCGCAACTGGTGATTTAGTTCTTTGTAAAGCGCAATTTGAGGCTGACCGAACAACCATCTGTTCAGGTAATGAAGTTCAACTGACAGACGATAGCTATAATGCGGTATCGTCTTGGGAGTGGACAATTACACCTGCGACAGGTTGGAGTTACACAGGCGGTACGAGTGGCACATCTCAAGACCCTTTGATTTTATTCTCTTCGGAGGGCCTTTATTCTGTTTCGCTTACGGCTACAGATGGATCGAGTACTGATGTTGAGACAAAAAACAATTATATCCGTGTGCTTCCCTCTGCAGCTGGGCTCCCTTATTGGGAAGGTTTTGAATCGTATTCTTCGCTTCAGAATTTAACAACATGGGAGGTTGTTAATTTGAATAGTAATAATGCCTTTACGCTAGAGTCAAGCTTTGGGAATTCAGGTTCTAAATGCGCTCGCCTTCCGAATTTCGGTCAGCAAGGCGAAAATATTGATGAATTAATTTCTCAATCCATTGATTTGTCTTCAATCCCGGAAACTGAAGATATTACTTTGAGTTTCAGATATGCGTATCGCTCAAGACCTTCTGCAGGATACGAGTTGTTAAAAGTTTTCGTTTCTAAAGACTGTGGTGAAGTTTGGTCACAGAAAAAAACACTAGGAGGCAATCAACTTGGTTCAGAAAATTCAAACACAAGTTGGTATCCTACCTCATCATCTGACTGGAAAACGGTGCATGTAACAAATATTAATGAATCTTTTTATACCCCTGGTTTCAGAATGCGATTTAGATTCGAAGGTGATGGCGGGAACAATTTGTACCTAGATGATATTAATATCTATCAAGGTGGACCCTCCGATGAATTAGTAACAGGTATTTCTGAAAGTCTAGATGAAATTAGTTTAAGTATTTACCCTAATCCCGTTGAAGGCAATGTTTCTGTTGATTTTGATTTGTTTAAAAATCAAAATGTAGAGCTTGAGATTTTGGATGTTTTAGGCAAATCAGTTCAGACGATTTCTATCTATGGAAATGTTGGTGTGAATAGTGTTATAATAGATTCAGCACCTTTCGCTAAAGGTACTTACCGCATTCAGTTGAATGGTGAATCAGTAACAGCCACTTTGCCATTTGTAAAACTTTAATCTAGACCGTCTTTTTAAAATGTTTTTGGACAAGTAGTGTTTTGTGCTTGCCAATTATTTCAATAAGCGCCGATTCTTCGGCGCTTTTTATGCCTTCTATCGTTTTGAATTGGTTAAATAGCAGGGTTACTGTTTTAGGTCCTATACCTGGAATGACGTCTATGGCTGTTTGGAGGGCTCCATTGCTTCTTCTGTTTCTATGATGCTCAATACCAAACCTATGTGATTCATTTCTCATAAACTGAATCACCTTTAGACTTTCACTTCTTTTGTCGAGATAAATTGGAAAACGATCTCCTGGAAAAAAGATTTCTTCAAGTCGCTTAGCGATGCCTACAATCGGGATTTCCCCTCTTAAATTGAGGCTTTCAAGCGCAGTTACCGCAGCGCTGAGTTGTCCCTTTCCTCCATCAACAATTACAAGTTGCGGAAGTGTTTTTTTTTCATCTACTAATCTTTTGTATCTGCGATAAATAACTTCAGTCATCGTTGCAAAGTCATCGGGACCTTCAACAGTCTTGACGTTAAAATGTCGATAATCTTTCTTGGAAGGTTTCCCATTTTTAAATACAACACAAGCCGAAACAGGAAAGCTTCCTTGGAAGTTAGAATTATCAAAACATTCCATGTGTACAGGCAAGTGTTTTAGTTTAAAATCTTTTTGTATCGTTTCAAGTATTCTTTTTTCATTACTATTTTCAGTTTGCAGAATTGCTTTCTTTCTTTGGTTTAGAATAAAGGCATTTACATTTTTCAAAGAAAGATCAATGAGCTCTTTTTTTGCACCTATCTGTGGCTGTTCGAATCTGTAATTAGGATGTTCGAAGTTGAGTTTCTCATTGACAAGTACAATTTTATTGTTGCTACTAAATTTTTCTTTCAGATAATCAACTTGAACGGAACAAATTTCTTCAGGTGATTTATTAAGTTGATCCTTGACTTTATTGCTGTATGCGTAGACGACAGACCCTTCTTTGATGACCATGAAATTTAAATAAAACGTATTTTCCTTTTTTAATATCGTAAATACATCGAGGTCTTTAAGGTTAGAAACGATTATAGACTTCGCATTATATCTTTTGATGCTTCCGATACTTTTTTTAACACGTTCGGCTTGCTCAAATTCGTAGTTCTGAGCAAATTTGTACATCCTTGTCTCTAGTAATGTGCTTAAGGATTTTGTTTTGCCTCCAAGTAGGAGTTTGGTTTCTTCTATGATTTCATTATAGGCATTTTCTGACTGCTTTTGTTCACACGGACCTTTACATTTTCCAATATGAAAGTCAAGACAGATGCTATACTTTTGCTCCTTTATTTTATCTTCTGTGAGTTCTAGTTTACAACTTCTAATGGGGTATATTTCATAGATGAGATTTAAAAGTACATTCATCTGTCGGACACTGGTATAAGGCCCAAAATAAATGGAGCCATCATTAATCTTTTTTCGAGTTGAAAATATTCTAGGGAACGGCTCGTTTTTGATAACAATCCAAGGATAAGTTTTATCATCTTTCAGAAGCACGTTGTACTTAGGTTGATGAGATTTAATAAGATTGTTCTCTAAGAGTAAAGCGTCAGTTTCTGAACCAACAACAACATGTTCAACGCCTCGAATGGACTTTACAAGTACGCTTGTTTTAAAATTTGAGCTGTTTTTTGAGAAATAAGATTGAACTCTTTTTTTGAGGTTTTTTGCTTTACCGATGTATATGATTTCACCAGATTTATTCAGGAATTTATAGATTCCGGGTGAGGAAGGAAGAACCTTTAAAGAGTTGTGAAGATCGTCTGATTCTAGATTCATAATATAAATGTAAAAACTAATCCTTAGAATTGTTCAATCGTTTATATTTGTAAGCATGTTGGACGATATAATACTTAACGCACTCAGAGAAGATATAGGTGTTGGCGATCATTCCTCATTATCCTGTCTTAAAGAAAGCGATCAAGGCATAGCAAAGCTCTTGGTTAAGGAAGACGGAATTCTTGCAGGAGTTGAAGTTGCTAAGCGTGTATTTGAACTTTATGACGCAACCCTTGATGTTAAATTACTGATTGAAGATGGTGCTCCAATTAAAACAGGTGATATCGTTATGGAGGTTAAGGGTAGAGCACAGTCAATTTTAAGTACAGAACGTTTGGTGCTTAATATAATGCAAAGAATGAGCGGAATTGCGACCAAAACAAATCAAATCGTAGCTAAAATTCAACATACAGGAGCAAAGGTTTTAGATACTAGAAAAACAACGCCTGGTATTAGAGCCCTAGAGAAAAAAGCTGTCGTTATTGGTGGTGGGATGAATCATCGATTTGGACTTTATGATATGATCATGTTAAAAGACAACCATATCGATTTTGCGGGTGGTGTAAAAAGTGCCATTCAAAAAACGAATACATACGTTTCGCAAATGGATAAACCTGTCCCTATAGAGATTGAAATAAGAAACAAAGAAGAACTTATTGCAGCTATTGAAACAAATGGAATTCAGCGTATATTACTGGATAATTTTTCGCCTAGTGAATTGAAAGAATTGGTGCCACTAATCCCAAGTCACATTGAGTCTGAAGCATCAGGAGGAATAACTGAGGAATCTATTCTTTCATACGCCGAAACGGGTGTTGATTTTATTTCTATGGGTGCTTTAACACACTCAGTAAAAAGCCTTGATTTAAGTCTTAAGGCTTATTTTTGAACCTCTTTATAAAGTTTTAGGTCGAGCAAAAAGTCAAGATCCTCCTCTAGTCTGTTGCCAATTACAACAAGGTTAGCCCCGTTTTCATGCGCCATTTCAATAGCTGAAATGCTTCTAAGTCCTCCACCAATAATAAGTGGAGAATCCACTGTTGCTAGGGATTGAATCATTTCGCAATTAATCGGATTTAGAGCGCCACTTCCAGCATCTGCATAAATGAGTTGGTGGCCCAAATACTTGCCTGCAACGGCCGTTTTCCTCGCTATTGAAAATGCATCTTTCGGTATGGGTGTTGTTCTTGAAACATACTCAACGGATGTCATCTGTCCTCCATTAATTAGGAGATAGGAGGTAGGAATTACCTCAAGTTTAAGCGATTCGAGTTCGTCAACTGCCTTTACATGCTGGCCGATAAGAAAGTCAGGGTTCCTTCCTGAAATAAGTGATAGAAATAAAACCGCATCCGCATCTTTCGAAAGATGATGAGAAGCGCCTGGAAAAAGAACTAGTGGAATATTTAATTTACGTTTCGTTTTCTCCACACAGTCCTCAAAGTCAACTTTTGAAACAGAGCTTCCACCTATGAATATAAAATCGGGCTTTGCAATTTCAACTTTTTCTAGGAAGCCGTCAATCTCATTGCCTTGCCCAAAGGTGTCAGGGTCAATAAGAACCGCAATACCACGGTTTAATTTTTTTATTTTATCCAAGATTGTCATTAATGATCTATTGTAAAGGTTAGAATTTGATCATCAATTTTTTCATGCCCTATAATCACTTCCATATCTATTTCGTCGTTTTTAACTAGGCAAATAGTCTGTGATAAACCTCTTTTGACAATTGAGATGCATTTCTTGTAATCAAGGCCTGGTTTATCAATTTTTTTATAGATGCTCTCTTTCATTGACCATAGAAACGTCATGTCATCAATGGAAGTTCTGTCAAATAACTTTGATTCAGCATCCGAACAAAACTTCGAAGAGGCCCTTACTGATCTGACGTCAGGCATTTCGATATCTATTCCAACAGGTTTAGTCGCAACGCCAAAACATATGGTTGACGCTGAATGTGAAATTGAAACATGCAGTTTTGAGTCTTTTAAGTAAGGCTTTCCTGTTTCGCGGTAGGCGATCTCTTGATTTTTGACCATGTTGTTCCTGAGCTGACGTGCCCCTATGAATTCAACTTTTCGGTTTGGGTGCTGTAGTCGATGTAGTTGTTCGTGTTCGTTTGGAAACAGAAATAAATTTTGTTTGACCGCCGACTTTTCTAACACGCCGAATTGTATACCATTTCGTTCAAAAAAAATCATGAAATTTCATTTTTTTCTACCAGTAATTTATTGTAAATTTAAAGGAAATGTAGTTACACTCTCGATTATATGAATTCTTTTTGGCAATTCTTTAAAGACCGTGATTTTTTCTATATTTACCCTCTTAAAACTACAGAATTTTAAACAATCGATTTATATAACTATGGTTCGTAATTTACTTTTTATTTGTCTAAGCATTTTGATGTCAAGTGCTTACGTGTTTTCGCAAGGTGGTCAAGGTTCCGTTAAGGGTAGCCTAATTGACGCTGATAATGGTGACGCAATATATGGCGCTACGGTAGAGCTGACGCAGAATGGTACGCGGAAAGGGATTTCTAGAACCGATTTTGATGGAGCCTTCCGTATTGGTAATCTCCAGCCAGGATCTTATGTGGTCGAGTTTAAAGCTACGGGATTCAATACTCAGAAGATTGAAGGGGTAGTTATTTCTTCTGACAAAATCACTTTTTTCGATGAAACTGAGATGGTGAAGACAGATGATATGCAAGACTTACCTGAAGTTACAGTTATTAAGTATGTGGTCCCTTTGATTGACAAAGATGGTGGTGCTTCTGGACGAGTAGTTACAAGAGAAGATATTGCAAGACTTCCAGTTCGATCTGCAGCAGGTGTTGCTGGTACCGTTGGAGGTGTAAATGCAAATGAAGGTTCAGGTGCTTTGTCTGTGAGAGGTTCTCGTTCGGATGCAACTTATTACTACATTGATGGTATTAAGGTAAGAGGTTCAGCGAACCTCCCGAAGTCAGCACTTCAAGAAGTCTCTGTAATTACTGGTGGTGTGCCTGCAAACTATGGTGATGTTACTGGTGGTATTATTTCTATTACAACAAGAGGTCCATCAAGAACTTATTTTGGGAGTTTTGAAGCGGTTTCTTCAGGGTTTTATATTAATGGTGCTGATCCTGATGGCTATGACGGAAAAGTATACGGCTTAGATAAGTTTGGATATAATTTATTTGAAGGAATGCTATCGGGTCCATTACTAATGCGAAAAGATTCTGCAGGAAATAAGACAAATCCTATTTTAGGATTTTTGATTTCTGCTAACTTTTCTGATAGACTTGATGGACGTCCACTTTCAGGAGGTACGTACAGAATTAAAAAAGATGTAAGAGATGACCTTCTTGCGAATCCACTCCGTCCAACCTCTACAGGTTTTGGAACATTTCACAATGCGCTCTTTTTAAGAGAGTCGGATTTTGAAAAGACACCATGGAGAATGAATGCACGTTCATCCTCATTATCTGCGCAAGCTAAAATAGATGTCAATACAGGTCCAAGTGTAAATCTTCAGTTTGGTGGTTCTTTAAACTACAGCAATGGAAATAACTATTCTTATTCTGGTTCACTATTGAATTTTGGGAATTTTGGAGTTTCTGAATCTTTAGACTACAGACTTTTTGGACGATTCACACAGCGTTTTTCTAATGATAATCAAAGCAGTTCGAAAATAAAATCAGCGAGCTACAACTTAATGGTCGACTATTCCAAATCCACAAGAGATGTTTACGACCCTAAACATAGATTCAATATGTTTAATTACGGACATGTAGGGCGTTTTGAAACTTCAAGAACACCGTCATATGAGTTTAATTCTGTTACAAACACATATGTTCACAACGGTTTTAGGGATTTAGAAGTGGCATTTACCCCTTCTGAAACGAATTCAGCGTTAGCTTCAATAACAAGTCAGTATTATGACATATATGAAAACGATCCTGACGGGCATTATGAAAACTTATTTCAAATTCAGCAAGGCAACGCTTTGAGAAATGGTGATACACCAGGTAATGTATACAGTATTTGGAGCAATATTGGTTCACCTTATAACTATTTTCAAAAGACGGAAAATGATCAATTCCGTGTAACTGGTGCGGGTTCTGTGGTAATAGGAGACCATTCGATATCTCTTGGATTTGAATACGAGCAGCGAGTAGATCGTGGCTGGAGGTCAGGGACAACTACTAATGGAAATACGCAAGGCCCTATCAGCATTTGGACAATTGCACGTCAGTTAGCAAACTTTCACATAACCGAATTAGATTTGAATTCAGGAGTTATTTCTGATTCTGGTTCATTTAAAGCCATAACATATGATAGATTGAATTCTGGTTACGCTGCCTCTTCAGGAACGGGAGTTTATGGCGGTCAATTAAATGATGACAACCAGTCGTTTTTTGACTTTAATCTAAGGGATAGATTAGGTTTCGATGTCGCTGGAGATGATTTTATTGATATTGATAATTATGATCCAAATTTATTCCAGTTTGACATGTTCTCTCCAGATGAACTACTGAATAGTGGTAATTCATACGTCTCTTATTGGGGATTCGACCATACAGGAAAAAAAGTTTCTGGAGCAACAGATATCAATAATTATTTCAATGAATATGATGAAAACGGGAACTTTAGAAGATTTGTAGGTGCTTTCCAACCAATTTACATGGCGGGATACATCATGGATAAGTTTGCATTTAAGGACATCGTCTTTAACGTTGGTGTTCGTGTCGACGTTTTTGATGCCAATCAACCTGTTCTTAAAGATCCTTACCTTTTCTACAATGCTAGAACGGTATCTGAAGCACAAGCCTTGAAAGAGTCTGATCCAGATCAGTATGCTTGGGTGAATTTACCTGAAGGTATGGGTGACGATTATGTCGTTTATGTTAACGACGTTAATAGCCCATCGGCAATTAATGGATTCAGAACAGGTCAAGCTTGGTATAATGCGGATGGAACGCCTATTGAAGACCCATCTGTACTTCAAGGTGCAGCAGGTATTGCACCTTGGCTATTGAACCCAGGGCAAGAGACACCTTCTGCAGATGCTTTTGAGGACTACAAAGCGCAAGTTAATTTTATGCCCCGTGTAGCCTTTTCTTTTCCTATATCTGATGAAGCATCATTTTTTGCGCACTACGATATCTTGACGAAAAGACCTACCTCAGGGTTTAGATTTGATCCATTTGAGTATCAATTTATTCAGTCAAGGAGTTCAATTATCAATAATTCAAATCTAAAACCAGAAACCACTGTTGATTACGAACTTGGATTTCAGCAAGTATTGACGAGAACATCTGCCCTTAAAATTTCGGCTTTCTACAGAGAGCAAAGAAATAATGTGCAACTTATAAATGTATTTCAAGCATATCCTGCTACTTACAAAACCTTCGGAAATAGAGATTTCGGAACAATTAAAGGTTTAACAATAGAGTATGATTTAAGAAGAACAGGCAATATTCGAATGACAGCGAACTATACGCTTCAGTTTGCGGAAGGTACGGGTTCCGATGCAACATCGGCAAGTGCCTTAATTAACGCAGGATTACCAAACTTGAGAAATATCTTCCCTTACTCTTACGATCAGCGTCACGCGGTCAACGTGACTTTTGACTACCGATACGGTTCAGGTAAAGATTACAATGGTCCAAGTATTGGAAAAGTTAATCTTTTTGAAA